>URJN01000028.1 GCA_900548125.1 uncultured Eubacteriales bacterium | reverse complement strand
CTTGTGCAGTTTTTACAGAACGTGGCGGGAGGAAACGCGATGACCATACGGGAAATTGCCGATAAGCTCGACGCGGCATGGCTGTGCTGCGAGGAGGAGGGCGACAGGGAGCTTCATACCGCCTTTGCGTCCGATATGATGAGCGATGTGCTGGCGTGCGTGACGGAGGATACGCTGCTGCTCACCGGTATGGTGAACAGCCAGTGCGTGCGTACCTGCGAAATGCTGGATGTGCCCTGCGTAATCTTTGTGCGAAGCAAGGAGCCGCTGGCGGACGCGCTGGCATTGGCAAGAGAGATTGGTCTGCCGATGCTGAAAACACCGTACACGATGTTTGAATCCTGCGCAAGATTGTATACAGCCGGTTTGAAACCGGTGGAGCTGGGGTGAAACGATGGTTATTCAGGAGAGCTATCCGGTTCAGGCGGATGATATGACGGCAGCGGGCGACGTTTCCGCCCGCATCAAGCGGCATATGAAGCGGCTCGGCGTTCCCGCCGCCGTGATGCGCCGTGTATCCGTATGCACCTATGAGGCAGAAATCAATCTGGTGATTCACTCCGACGGCGGGCAGATTGACTTTGAAATCGCCGAGGATCGGATTACGGTGCGCGCCAAGGACGTCGGGCCCGGCATTCCGGATATCGACAAGGCGATGACGGAGGGCTGGTCCACCGCTACCAACGAGGTGCGCAACATGGGCTTTGGCGCAGGCATGGGTCTGCCGAACATGAAACGCAATGCAGACGGATTTGATATCGTTTCCGCCGTGGGCACAGGTACGGATATCACCATGACGTTTGACATATGACACGCCCGTTCCCGGGGCATGTATCGGGAGGAGAATGGCATTGCAGCATTACTATCATTCCGTGCGGCTGGATCAGGATAAATGCAAGGGCTGCACGACCTGCTTGAAGCGGTGTCCGACAGAGGCGATTCGCATCCGAAACAACTGCGCGTCCATCCTGAACGAGCGGTGTATTGACTGCGGCGAGTGCATTAAGGTCTGCGCTAACCACGCGAAGGTGGCTGAGACCGATTCGCTGGAGGTCATCAAGCGTTATAAATATCCCATCGCGCTGCCCGCGCCGACGCTGTACGCGCAGTTTCAGGGCGTGCATCAGCCGGAGCCGATTATCGCGTCGCTGTTCCGGCTGGGTTTTGTGGATGTGTTTGAGGTGGCGCGCGCGGCGGAAATCGTTTCCTACGCAATCAGCCGCGCCATGCGTGAGGAGGATCGCCCCAAGCCGGTGATTTCCTCCGCCTGTCCGGCAATCCTGCGGCTGATTCAGGTCAGCTTTCCGGCACTGCTGGACAACGTGATTGACTTTATATCTCCCATGGAGGCGGCAGCCAAAATCGCCAAGGAGGAATACGCGCAGAAGCACGGCGTGGATATTGCGGATGTGGGCGTGTTTTTTATTACCCCCTGTGCGGCGAAGATGACGGCGGTGAAATCGCCCATCGGACAGGAAAAATCCTATGTGGACGGCGTAATCGCCATCAAGGACGTGTACGCGCAGATGCGGGCGGCGATGAAAGAGGGCTTCAGCCCGCTGGAAATCGACCGCGCCAGCGTCGTGGGCATCAAATGGGCAGTGCCGGGCGGTGAGGTTGAAGCCGTCGGCATCAAGAGTTCGCTGTGCGTGGACGGCATCGACAACGTCATCAACGTGCTGGAGGCGATCGAGAACGCGCGCTTCCGCAATTTGACATATTTTGAAGGGCTGGCATGCGTCAACGGCTGTCTCGGCGGACCGCTGACAGTGGAAAACAGCTTTGTGGCGAAAAACCGCTTGCGCAGCGTGATGAACCGCACTGCGCAAAAGACGGTGCAGCGCAGGGAAATCTTTGAGGACGCGGTGCAGACCCTGCGCATGACCAAGCCGATTGAGCCGAGCGACGCCTTGCAGCTCAGCGGCACGATGAAGGAACGCATCGAGCGCGAGGATCGCATTGAGCGGCTGACGATGAGCCTGCCGGGGCTGGACTGCGGCTCCTGCGGCTCGCCCTCGTGCAGGGCATTGGCGGAGGACATCGTCAGCGGTCACGCGAACGAGCTGAACTGTGTGTTCCGCCTCAATGAACGAATCAATCTGCTGGCGGCAGAGATGCTTACGCTGGGAACCAGCACGCGCTACACTGTCGGCAAGGACACCGAGCGGCTGCGCCAGTTCTACAAGGAGCTGAGCCGAAGCGAGTCGGGCGAAGACTCCGGCGGCGCGGACGATGAGAGAGGGGAAAACACATGAAGGTTTCAGAGCTTGAACACCTGTGCGGGGCGGTCTGTCTGACGGGCGAATACCAAGACAGGGAAATCGCCTGCGGCTATACCTGCGACCTGCTCAGCCATGTCATGGGACGCGGACAGGCGGATATGGCGTGGATTACGGTGCAGACGCATATGAACGTAATCGCCGTGGCTGCACTGATGGATTTTGCCTGCGTCGTGTTTCCGGAAAGCCTGCCCGTCGAGGCGGCGATTGTGGATAAGGCGCGGCAGGAGGACGTGATTCTGCTTTCGAGCGGACAGACGGCGTTTGAGCTGGCGGCGTTGCTGGCTGCCAACGGCGTGCCGCCCGCCCGAAAGGAATGATGGAACGCCTGTTTTGCGACCTGCACATTCATTCCTGCCTTTCGCCCTGCGGCGATGCGCTGATGACCCCCAACAACATTGTGGGCATGGCGTTTATCAAAGGGCTGGACGTGATCGCGGTATGCGACCACAACAGCGCGCGAAATCTGCCCGCGGTCAAGGCGGCGGCGGATCTGATGAACGTGCTGCTGCTGCCGGGCATGGAGCTGACCACGCGGGAGGAGGCGCACATGCTGTGTTACTTCCGCACGGTGCAGGCGTGCATGGCGTTCGGGGAGGAGATTTACGCGCATCTTGCGCCTACGCCCAACGACGAGCGGTTCTTCGGACGTCAGCAGGTGATGAACGAGCAGGACGAGGAAATCGGCGTGGAGGAGCGGCTGCTCATCGGCGCGCTCGACCTTCCGTTTGAGGCTTGCGCCGCGCGCATCCATGCGGCGGGCGGGCTGTGCGTGCCTGCGCACATCAATCGGGGGAGCAGCGGCGTGCTGGGTGCGCTGGGGTTTCTGCCGCAGGGGGTTCGCTATGATGCGCTGGAAATCAGCCTGAGCGCGCCGCCGCCGTCGGTGGATGTAACCGGATATCGGCTGCTTCACTCCTCGGATGCGCACCATTTGGAGCAGATTTTGGAGCCGGAGTTTACGCTGGAAGCAAGGGAGCGCAGCGTGGACGCGGTGTTTGACGCGATTGCCGGATTGAGCATTTAAGCATCTCTGTCAAAGGATTTTTATCCTATCAAACTTGGTTTATTCTGCGCAGTTTGCCGAAGCGCATGCAGAAGTGCGGGGCGGCGGGCGCGTATGGATATAAGGGTTCCCTCGGGATGGACAACTTTGTATCAAATACATATTGAAAGGGGTTTATACGACATGTCTCTCGAAAAAGGAAAGGCTGAGGCTCTGCAGCGAGTGATTGACGAGCTCAGGGACGAACCGGGTGCGCTGATGCCGATTATGCAGCGGGCGCAGGATATCTTCGGCTATCTGCCGGAGGAGGTTCAGCAGTATATCGCAAAGGAAATGGATATTCCGGTCAGCGATGTATACGGCGTAGCGACGTTTTACGCGCAGTTTAATCTGGAGCCGAAGGGTCAGTATACCATCAGCGTTTGCATGGGTACGGCGTGCTACGTCAAGGGCAGCCGAAAGGTGCTGGACAAGCTGGAGGAAGTGCTGGGCATAACGGCGGGACATACCACGCCGGACGGCGTATTTACGCTGAACGCCACCCGCTGTCTCGGCGCGTGCGGACTGGCGCCGGTTATGATGATTAACGAAGACGTCTACGGGCGTCTGACTCCGGACCAGATTCCGGAAATCATCGCCAAATACCGCAGCTGAGGCGAACAGCCATGATGCGGGAGCTGGCGGACAATATTTTGGATATTGCTCAGAATTCGATTGCGGCAGGCGCGTCGCTGGTGGAGATCGACATTATCGTCAGCCACGCGCAGGATACCGTTTCGCTGGCATTCATAGACAACGGATGCGGCATGAGTGAGGATATGGTCAGAGCGGTGTGCGACCCCTTTACCACCACGCGCAAAACGCGCAAGGTCGGGCTGGGTCTGCCGCTGCTCAAGATGACGGCGCAGGCCACGGGCGGCGAAATGTCCATCGCTTCCCAAATGGGCGAGGGGACGACCGTGCGCGTGTCGTTTGGACTTTCTCACATTGACAGACCGCCCATGGGCGATGTGCCGGGCGTGCTGCATACGCTGGTGCTGATGAACCCGCAGACGGATTTCCGTTTTGCGTTCGATTATGACGGAAAGACATTTGTGCTGGATACGAGGGAGATTCGGGAGGCGGTTGCGCCTATTCCGCTGGATCATCCGGAAATCAGCGCATGGATCAGGGATTGTCTGAAACAGAACATTGACGAATTGCATGGAGGGTTGTTTTCATGAAAACGCTGGAAGAGCTGGCCGCCATCCGCGCTAAAATGCTGGAGCAGGTCAGCCTGAGAAAGGACGATTGCATTGATACCCGCGTTGTTGTCGGCATGGCAACCTGCGGCATTGCCGCCGGTGCGCGTCCGGTCATGCTGACGTTTATCGAGGAGCTTAAACGCCGCGGCATCGAAAATGTGACGGTCTCTCAGACCGGATGCGTGGGCATGTGCCGTCTGGAGCCGATTGTCGAGGTCTATGTCAAGGGACAGGAGAAAGTGACCTATATTCATATGACGCCGGAAAAGGTCGCCCGCGTGGTCAACGATCACATTGTCAACGGCAGACCCGTGGAAGAATACACCGTCGGCGCGCAGGGCTAAGCCGATCGGTAAGAGGAGGAGCATAGTATGGATCTGATTCGCTCGCACGTGATGGTCTGCGGAGGCACGAATTGTTCGTCTACCGCCTCCGGCGAGATCATCAAGGAGTTTGAAAGGCAGATTGCCGAAAAAGGGCTGGATAAGGAAATTAAGGTGGTGCGCACGGGCTGCTTCGGTATGTGCGAAGCCGGTCCGGTCGTCATTGTCTATCCGGAGGGCGCGTTCTATGCCCACATGACGGTGGAAAACGTGGCGCGCATCGTGGACGAGCATCTCATCAAGGGTCGTGTGGTCAAGGAGCTGCTGTACAAGGAAGCAGTCGAGGTGGATAACACGGTCAAGTCGCTGGACAACGTGGAATTCTACAAAAAGCAGAAGCGCGTCGCGCTGCGCAACTGCGGTGTAATCGATCCGGAAAACATCGACGAATATATCGCCTTTGACGGCTACAAGGCACTGGGCAAGGTGCTGACCGAGATGACGCCGCAGGACGTCATCGACGTGATGCTCAAGTCTGGTCTGCGCGGCCGCGGCGGCGCGGGCTTCCCCACCGGCATGAAGTGGAAATTTGCCGCCGCTTCTCAGTCGGATAAAAAGTATGTCTGCTGCAACGCCGACGAGGGCGACCCCGGCGCGTTCATGGATCGCTCCGTGCTGGAAGGCGACCCGCATGTCGTCGTCGAGGCGATGGCTATCGCCGCTTATGCCATCGGCGCAGATCAGGGCTATATCTACTGCCGCGCGGAATACCCCATTGCGGTCAAGCGTTTGCAGATTGCCATCCGTCAGGCGCGCGAATATGGTCTGCTGGGCAAGAACATCTTTGGTACAGGCTTCAACTTTGACGTGGAGGTGCGTCTGGGCGCAGGCGCATTCGTCTGCGGCGAGGAAACAGCATTGATGACCTCGATCGAGGGCAAGCGCGGCGAGCCGCGTCCGCGTCCGCCGTTCCCAGCTGTCAAGGGTCTGTTTGACAAGCCGACCATCCTCAACAACGTGGAAACCTATGCGAACGTGCCGCAGATTATCAACAACGGCTGGGAATGGTTCGCTTCGATGGGCACGGAGAAATCGAAGGGCACCAAGGTATTCGCGCTGGGCGGCAAAATCAGCAACACCGGTCTGGTGGAAGTTCCTATGGGCACTACGCTGCGCGAGATTATCTACGAAATCGGCGGCGGCTGTCCGAACGGCAAGAAGTTCAAGGCGGCGCAGACGGGCGGACCTTCCGGCGGCTGTATCCCTGCCAGCCATCTGGATGTGCAGATTGACTATGACAACCTGACCGCTATCGGCTCGATGATGGGCTCCGGCGGCATGATCGTCATGGATGAAGATACCTGTATGGTCGATATCGCGCGATTCTTCCTCGATTTCACCGTGGACGAGTCCTGCGGCAAGTGTGCGCCGTGCCGTATCGGCACCAAGCGCATGCTGGAGATTCTGGAGCGCATTGTCGATGGCAGGGGCGAGGACGGCGACATTGAGAAGCTGGAGGAGCTTGCCAATGCCATCAAATCGACGGCACTTTGCGGCTTGGGACAGACTGCGCCCAATCCGGTGCTTTCTACCCTCAAGTATTTCCGCCACGAATATGAGGCGCACATCTACGAGAAACGCTGCCCCGCCGGTCACTGCAAGAAGCTGGTGACCTATCAGATTGACCCGATGAAGTGCAGGGGCTGCACGCTGTGCGCACGCGGCTGTCCGGCAGGCTGCATCAGCGGCACTGTCCGCGAGGCGCACCGTATCGACACCACGAAGTGCCTCAAGTGCGGCGTCTGCATGGAGAAGTGCAAGTTCGGCGCGATTTACCGTTCCTGATAAAGCCGAAGGAGTGAAAAAGCAACATGGCAATGGTTCATTTGACTATTGACGGCGTGCCGGTTTCCGTGGAGGAAGGCACAACCGTTCTCAAGGCGGCGCATGCTGCCGGTATCAAGATTCCTACCCTCTGCTGGCTCAAGGACATCAATGAGATCGGCGCCTGCCGCATGTGCGTGGTAGACGTCGGCGCGCGTTCGCTGGCGGCGGCATGCGTGATGCCCGTGTCCGAGGGCATGGTCGTCAAGACGAACACCCCGCAGGTGCGCAAGGCGCGCAAGGCGGTGCTGGAGCTGATCCTCTCCAACCACGAGCGCAAGTGCCTCTCCTGCGTGCGCAGTCAGAACTGTGAGCTTCAGGATTTGGCGAAGGAGCTGGGCGTAGAGGAGAACCGCTTTGAGGGCGAGAACATCCATTATCCGCTGGATAACTTCTCCCCGTCCATCGTCCGCGACCCGAATAAGTGCATTCTGTGCCGCCGCTGCGTCGCCGTCTGCCGCAATGTGCAGAAGATTGGCGCCATCGGCGCGGTGAACCGCGGCTTTAAGACCGTAATTGCCCCGGCATTCGGAAAGACCATGCTGGAAACGGACTGCATATTCTGCGGTCAGTGCATCAATGCCTGTCCGGTCGGCGCACTGCGCGAGCGCGACGATACGGACAGGGTTTGGGACGCGCTCGCCGATCCGACGAAGTTCGTCGTCGTGCAGCCGGCTCCCGCTGTCCGCGTGGCTCTGGGCGAGGAATTCGGTCTGCCCATCGGCACCCGCGTTACCGGCAAGATGACGCAGGCTCTGCACCGTCTGGGCTTTGACAAAGTGTTTGACACCGATTTCGGCGCGGATTTGACCATCATGGAGGAAGCGACCGAGCTGCTGGGACGCATCCAGAACGGCGGCGTGCTGCCGATGTTCACCTCCTGCTCGCCGGGATGGGTCAAGTATCTGGAGCATCATTTCCCGGAGATGATTCCCAACATGTCCACCTGTAAGTCGCCGATGGAGATGGAGGGCGCAATCATCAAGACCTATTATGCTCAGAAAGCGGGCATCGACCCGTCGAGCATCGTGGTCGTTGCGGTGATGCCGTGTACCTCCAAGAAATTCGAGGCACAGCGTCCGGAGATGGAGGTCAACGGCTTGCGCGCCGTGGATATCTCCCTCACCACGCGCGAGCTTGCGCGCATGATTCACGACGCACGCATTGACTTTGTGCGCCTGCCGGACGAGGAATGCTTTGACGAGCTGGTGGCGCAGTCCACCGGTGCGGCGCCTATCTTCGGCGCGACCGGCGGCGTAATGGAAGCGGCACTGCGCACGGCGGCTGATGTATTGGAGAAACGCTCCGTGGAGAACGTGGAGTATCACGAGGTTCGCGGACTGGCGGGTATCAAGGAAGCGACCTTCACGCTGGGCGGCAAGGAGCTGAAGGTGGCTGTCGCCAGCAGCACCGGCGCGGCGAAGGAACTGATTCAGCGCATCAAGGCGGGCGACGCGAGCTATGCGTTCGTGGAGGTCATGGCGTGCCCCGGCGGCTGCGTCAACGGCGGCGGTCAGCCGATTGTTTCGGCGTACAAGCGCATGGATCTCGATCCGCGCGAAAAGCGCGCGGCGGGGCTGTATGCTGAGGACGAGTCCAAGGTCATCCGCAAGTCCCACGAGAATCCGGATATTAAAAAGCTCTACGAGGAATTCCTGGGCAAGCCGAACAGCCATCTGGCGCACAGGCTGCTGCATACCGAGTATACCGACCGCAGCTGAGGCAAACCGATTTTAACAAAAACCGTATAGACGATTTGCGATGGGTCTCGCTCCGGCGGGACCCATCGTTTGCGCATCGGGGAGAATACCGTCGGTATCACGGATGAATCGGAGGGACGGACTGGGGGATGGCGAGTCGGATATCGGCTGGGAGAGCTTGGCGCGAAATTGTATTGCAGGCGGCAAAGACACCGACAGACGCATGGAAAAAGATAAAATAGACGAATATTTAACAATAAAGCCGTAAAAATACAATAAACATGCTTTGAAAAACAAAAAAATCACAATTTTCCTCTTTACATCGTCAGACGTCAGGCGTATAATACGGGCAGAGATTGACAAATAAACGTCAATCAAAAATGCGCCGGCATGAAGAAAAGGGCTTTGCCCGACTGTATGAAAAAACAATGAAAGCGGACGTCAGCCCGCATGAAACAGGAGGAAAATAATATGGCTCGCTTTACTCTTCCCCGCGACCTTTATCATGGCAAGGGTGCTTTGGAAGCACTAAAGACGTTTGAAGGCAAGCGCGCGATGATATGCGTGGGCGGCGGCTCCATGAAGCGTTTTGGTTTTCTGGATAAGGCGGAACAGTACCTGAAGGAAGCCGGCATGGAAGTCGAGCTTTTTGAGGGCATCGA
This sequence comes from uncultured Eubacteriales bacterium, assembly GCA_900548125.1. Classification (GTDB taxonomy): domain Bacteria; phylum Bacillota; class Clostridia; order Christensenellales; family Aristaeellaceae; genus Ventricola. The sequence goes on along the minus strand of URJN01000028.1, from coordinate 4,105 downwards.
ACCGGATCCGTCCGTCGAAACCGTCATGAAGGGCGCGGCGGCGATGCAGAAATTCCAGCCGGATTGGATTATTGCGATGGGCGGCGGTTCCCCGATTGACGCGGCGAAGGCGATGTGGATTAAGTATGAGTATCCGGAATGCACGTTTGAGGATATGTGCAAGGTGTTCGGCCTGCCGAAGCTGCGCCGCAAGGCTCACTTCTGCGCGATTTCTTCTACCTCCGGTACGGCGACGGAGGTGACGGCGTTCTCCATCATCACCGATTATTCCAAGGGCATCAAGTACCCGATTGCTGACTTTGAGATTACGCCGGATGTCGCCATTGTCGATCCGGATTTGGCGGAAACGATGCCCAAGAAGCTGGTTGCCCATACCGGTATGGATGCAATGACCCATGCCATCGAAGCCTATGTTTCTACTGCGAATTGTGATTTTACCGATCCACTCGCTATTCATGCCATCGAGATGATTATGAAGGATCTTGTGCCGAGCTATAACGGCGATATGGCGGCGCGCGACAGCATGCACAACGCACAGTGCCTTGCCGGTATGGCGTTCTCCAACGCGCTGCTGGGCATTGTTCACTCCATGGCGCATAAAACCGGTGCGGCGTTCGCAGACTATGGTGCGCACATCATCCACGGTGCGGCGAACGCGATGTATCTGCCGAAGGTCATCGCCTTCAACGCGAAGGACGAGACCGCCAAGAAGCGCTATGGCGTCATTGCCGATTACATGAATCTGGGCGGCAAGGACGACGACGAGAAGGTGAAGCTGCTGATCGAATATCTGCGCAAGATGAACGATGAGCTGAACATCCCGCATGGCATCAAGTTCTATGGCGCGGACAGCTATCCGTGCGAGCAGGGCTTCGTGCCGGAGAATGTCTTCCTCGAGCGCCTGCCGGAAATTGCTAGAAACGCCATCGGCGACGCCTGCACGGGCTCCAACCCGCGTCAGCCCAGCCAGGAGGAAATGGAGAAGCTGCTCAAGTGCTGCTACTATGATACCGAGGTGGATTTCTAAGGATTCTCCCCGGGAAATGACCGTCAGGGGACGTCGGGCGCGGCGTTCCCTGAATTTATTTAGAGGGAAACGGCTTCGTTTTGCAGGTCAGCGTGAATTTCTGTCGAATTAAATGGGTTCGATACGTTCCCTGCATTTGGAGCGTTACCTCGCTTAAAGCTTGATTCAGGAGGAAACGTCATGTTCAAAATCGTCAAGAAAGAACGCCTGAACCCGACCGTCACGAAAATGGTGATTGAAGCGCCGTTTGTTGCGAAAAAGGCGGAGCCGGGTCAATTTATTATTTTCCGCGCATTTGAGGACAGCGAGCGCATCCCGCTGACCATCGCTGATTTTGACCGCGATGCCGGAACTGTGACCATCATCTATCAGATTGTCGGCGGCTCTACGATGGAGCTGGACACGATGGAAGAAGGGCAGAGCCTGCATGACTTCGTCGGCCCGCTGGGTGTGGCGACGCATACCGACGGGCTGAAAAAGGTCGCGGTTGTCGGCGGCGGCGTGGGCTGCGCCATCGCGCTGCCTGTGACCAAGAAGCTGCATGAGCAGGGATGCGAGGTACATGCCATCGTCGGCTTCCGCAACAAGGATTTGGTCATTCTGGAGGACGAGTTTAAAGCCGCGTCCGACAAGATGGTTATGATGACCGACGACGGCAGCTGCGGCGAAAAGGGTCTGGTTACCGCGGCGTTGGAGCGTCTGATTCAGGAAGGCAACGAATACGATGAGGTCATCGCCATCGGACCGCTGGTCATGATGAAATTCGTCTGCGCCGTTACGAAAAAGTACGGCGTCAAGACGATTGTTTCCATGAACCCGATTATGATTGACGGCACGGGCATGTGCGGCGGCTGCCGCTTGACCGTTGGCGGAGAGACGAAGTTTGCCTGCGTCGATGGACCGGATTTTGACGGACATCTGGTCGATTTCGACGAGGCGATGAAGCGCAGCACGATGTACCGCGATTTTGAACAGCATGCCCGCGAGGCGCACTGCAGCCTGATGAACAAGGAGGTCAAGTAAGATGACCGTTACGCGCAATATGGATCCGAAGAAGTGCCCGATGCCTTCTCAGGAGCCCAACGTTCGCAATAAGAACTTTAAAGAGGTTGCCCTTGGATATACCTATGAAATGGCGGTCAACGAGGCGAAGCGTTGCCTGAACTGCCCGAAGAAGCCCTGCCGCAGTGCTTGTCCGGTGCAGATTGACATCCCCGCGTTCATCGAGCGCGTTGCCAATGAGGACATGGAGGGCGCATATCAGGTGCTGACCGCGTCCTCGGCTCTGCCGGCGGTCTGCGGCCGTGTCTGCCCGCAGGAGACCCAGTGCGAGGGCAAGTGCGTCCGCGGCATCAAGGGCGAGCCGGTCGGCATCGGGCGTCTGGAGCGTTTTGTCGCGGACTGGCATCGTGAGCATGTGCAGGATATGCCTGCCGCGCCGAAGCCCAACGGACATAAGGTTGCGATAATCGGCGCGGGTCCCTCCGGTCTGACCGCCGCGGGTGATTTGGCGAAGCTGGGCTATAAGGTCACCATTTATGAAGCCCTGCATCTGGCGGGCGGCGTTTTGGTCTACGGCATTCCGGAGTTCCGTCTGCCGAAGGCAATCGTTCAGAAGGAAATCGACGGCTTGAAGGCGATGGGCGTCGATATCGAAACGAATATGGTCATCGGCAAGGTGCTGACCATCGACGAGCTGTTTGAGATGGGCTTTGAAGCGGTTTATGTCGCCTCCGGCGCGGGTCTGCCGCGGTTCATGGGCATTCCGGGCGAGAGTCTCAAGGGCGTATATTCCGCCAACGAATATCTGACCCGCATCAACCTGATGAAGGCATACCTGCCGGACAGCAAGACCCCGATTAAGCACAGCGGCAAGGTTGCGGTCGTCGGCGGCGGCAACGTCGCGATGGACGCGGCGCGTTCCGCCAAGCGTCTGGGCGCGAAAGAGGTTTATATCGTCTATCGCCGCGGCATGGAAGAGCTGCCTGCCCGTAAGGAGGAGGTCGAGCATGCCGAGGAGGAGGGCATCATCTTCAAGACGCTGACCAACCCCGTCGAAGTGCTTGGCAACGAAAACGGCGAGGTCTGCGGCATGCGCTGCGTGGAGATGGAGCTGGGTGAGCCGGATGCTTCCGGACGCCGCCGCCCGATTGAGAAGAAGGGCAGCGAATTCGTGCTGGAGGTGGACACGATGATTATGTCCATCGGCACCAGCCCGAACCCGCTGATTCGCCATACGACGCCGGGGCTTGAAACCAATAAGCACGGCTGCATCATCACCAACGGCGATGACGGTCTGACCAGCCGCGAGGGCGTATATGCCGGCGGCGACGCCGTGACCGGCGCGGCGACGGTGATTCTTGCGATGGGCGCGGGCAAGCACGCCGCGAAAGCCATCGACGAGTATATCAAGAGCAAGAACGCATAACGCCATTCTCACAGAAAAACGAGCTACCTGAACGAAGCACTGCCTGACGGTCGGATGCTTGTCGATGACGATGCGGTGCTCAGCGAGCTGACCACCGTGAAAAAGGCCAACAAGGAAGCGCTTGCCGATTGGCTGCTGCACACCCAGAAGGTGCGCGTGAACACCGATGCAGTGTTCGATATCCAGTCCAAGCGCCTGCACGAGTATAAGCGCCAGCAGCTCAACCTGTTGTACCTCATCCACCAGTACTACGAGATCAAGGCAGGGCACCTGCCCGCTGCTCCGATGGTGAGTATCTTCGGCGCGAAAGCCGCTCCCGCCTACACCATTGCCAAAGACATCATCCATGCGCTGCTGACCCTCTCCAAGGTCATTGCCGCAGACCCGGAGGTGTCCAAGTGGCTGCAGGTGGTGTTCGTGGAAAACTACAACGTCACCGCCGCCGAAAAGCTGATCCCGGCCTGCGACCTGTCTGAGCAGATCAGCCTTGCCTCCAAGGAAGCCTCCGGCACCGGCAACATGAAGTTTATGCTGAACGGCGCGCTGACGCTGGGCACCATGGACGGTGCCAACGTGGAGATCAGCCAGCAGGTGGGCGAGGAGAACATCTATATCTTCGGCCAGACCTCCGATCAGGTCATCCACCGCTA
>URJN01000027.1 GCA_900548125.1 uncultured Eubacteriales bacterium | reverse complement strand
ATACCCTGCAGAATCTGTGTAGATGTTGCGGGGATGGTGTCGCGAACCTGAACCAGACGGAGGTCACGGCGCTTGAGCCGAAGCTCCCCCTCGAATGTTCCCTCAGGCGGCGTGCTTCTGCGTGGGAGCTTCTCGGCGTTCATCCGCAGAAGCACATGCTCCCGCGCCTGCGCCAGCGCATTTTTCCATAATTCACGGTCGCGCGGCGCAATTTCCAGCGGATAGCGCATCATCAGCCAGTTGACATCGCCGATTATGCGCCGATTTGCCGTAAACCTTGCCTCGCCTCTGCGCCTTTCGCTGCCCGGAAAAAGCCGCGCCGCCATTTCCGTTACGCATGGTTCTCCCTTAATGGTCCAGCATTTGCTCCTGCGGTTGTAGGAAAGTGTTCCATATAGATGTCCCGTCTGCGGCGCATCCTGCAAATATCCGGGCAGTTTCCCTTCGTCCGTCATCATGGAAGCGATATCCCCCAAAGTTTTTCAAGGCTCATCATGGTTACGGGTTTTCCTCCGATCCGGTTCGGCAAATCAACGCCCCTAGGCGCAAGCACGAGTAGCCTTTCTACCTGCGGACATGCCGCGTAGCGGGCAAGCTGGGCGGTTAATGCCGCTTTCTGCGGGCGTTTTTTCTTGATTTCGACGCCTATTGCGCCAACCATGAAATCAATGCGGCATCGCGGCGCAAGCCGCACCTCATGCTCGGCGGCAAGCCCCGCTTTTTCAAACATCCTCGCTGCCTGCATGTGGATTTCTTCTTCGGTATCCGCCGCGCCGATGCGCATGGCTTCAATTGCCGCCTTCGCCCGCTCAAATTCCGTCTCCATGCATCCGCTCCGCCTTTCCTTCGTCATGTTCTTCATTGTATCACGCGCCCCAAATCAGGGCAAGGCTAAATCCCTCTCTCTTTTCTCTTGCATCATCGCGTGTTTTGCGGTATGATGATACAAAGATTCTTCTGTTTGGTCGATGCCTTTGACGCGAATTTTTCCCGTCCGGTATTTGAAAGGAGCCTTATTTCATGAAGTCCATTCGTCCTCTCTCGGCACTGCTTGTCTGCGCTGCTCTGTACGGGCAGTCGGTCAGTGCGCTGGCAGCGGCTGATCTTACGCTGACCGCGCCGACAGAAGCCGTTCCCGGCGGTTCCCGCAGCTATTTCACCATCACATCCCCGACCCCCGGTTTTCTGACCATGACGCTCGACGACGCCTCCGGCACAGAGGTCGCCCTGCTGTTTGACATGGAGGAGATTCACACCAACGAAAACCAGCTTGTTTTTTCTGCCGTCAATGAAGACGGTTCTCCCCTTCCCGCCGGCAGCTACTCCGTAAGCGGCGAGCTGCTCGACCAATTCGGCAAGTCCATCGGAAACGTCAGCGGTTCATTCTCCGTCGCCCCGCCGATTACTCAGCAGGCTGACATCGACGATGAGGACGATACGGAGGATGACACCGAAGACTCCGACGCCTCGTCCAAGCCCTCTGACAAAGAATCTGGCGCAAAGGATAAGGAGGACAAACAGCCCTCCGCGCAAAAGCCCCCCGTTCAGTCCGGCTCGTCTTCCTCCAGCGATATTGAGTATACTACATCTTCCGATATCACGCTCGGTGAAGAAGGGTATCAAATCGGCGTCGGCGTCAGCGATACGGTTTCTCAGGACGACGCAGGCTATTGGGCTTTGGACGCTTCCGCCAGCGATGCGGAAATCTGGGCTGCTCTGACCCGCCAGATGGTCGCCGCCGATGTTAAGGAAGGCGAATCCACCTATATCTACGATTCTCCGCTCAAGGGGCGCAAGAGCATCGGCTCTGTTTCCGGTTTAAGTCAGGGCTTGAACGTCATTCTCAAGCGCGACGACGGATGGTCGCTCGTCGAAGCCTACCGCAATGAAGACGGTGCCTTTATCCGCGGCTATATCAGCTCCAAAAAGCTGCGCACGGTCGATCCGAATACCTCTTACGGCATCGTCGTCGATAAATCGACCCAGACGCTGACCGTGTATAAGGACGGCGAGCGCGTCGGTTCCTGCGCGGTATCCACCGGCAAGCCCACCAGCAAGTCGCTTTCCCGCGAAACGCCGGCGGGCGAATTCATCACCGTAACGCGCCGCGGCGTGACTCCCTTCGCCAGCACCGGATTCTGCAATTACTCCATCCGCATCAACGGCAATTACTGCCTTGCCGAAATCCCTGCAACCAAAAAGAAGGGCTCGGATTTCTCCCTTTTAGAGGATAAGCTCGGCGAAAAAGCGACGCGCGGCAATGTCTGCATCGCACACGATGCGTCCTCCGACGGCGGCATCAACGCCCAGTGGATTTGGGATATGACAGATGAAAACAAAAAAGTCAAGGTTCTGATTTTTGACGATAAGGAGCGCAGCGACGTTCCGGTTGAAGAACGTTAAACCGCAGGCGGGCGCATTCAGGCGTCCGCCTGTTTTTTCGACTCATAGATTTCCGTACTTGACATTTGCCCGTAAAACGTGTACCTTATTGCTGTTCATTTATAACATTTTAACCCCAACTATGAAAGGCTGACTATGTTCCGTTTTTTTGATTTGTTCAATGAATTCGCCGGTCTGCTGCTTTTTTTTGCTTATCTGTATCAGGTTTTCTTTACGCTTTACGGTCTGATTCGCCGCCCGTCGCCCCGATGCGCACCGTCCTCTCCCACGGCATCCGCCCATCGCCGATATGCCGTTTTAATTTGTGCGCGCAATGAGGAGCGCGTAATCGGCGAACTGATTGCCAGCCTCAAGGCGCAGGATTATCCCGCAGAGCTGGTCGATCTCTACGTTCTTGCGGATAACTGTTCGGATGGAACCTGCCAAGCCGCCAGAGCGGCAGGCGCAACGGTCTATGAGCGGTTCGATACCTTGCAGGTCGGCAAGGGCTATGCGCTGAACGACCTGCTCAGCCATATTCGTTCGCGCCATCCCTTCACCTACTACGACGGCTACTTTATCTTCGACGCGGATAACATCGTCGATTCTCATTTTATTTCCTCTATGGACGCCACGTTCGCACAAGGCTATGACGTTCTGACCAGCTACCGCAATTCCAAAAACTTCGGTTCAAGCTGGGTGTCCGCCAGCTACTCCATCTGGTTTCTCCGCGAAGCGCGCTTTCTCAATTACGCGCGCATGAAGCTGAACACCAACTGCGCCGTTTCCGGAACAGGCTTTCTGATTTCCTCCTCAATCATCGAAAAAAACGGCGGATGGCCCTACCATCTGCTGACTGAGGATATCCAGTTCTCCGCCGTCTGCGCGGCAAGCGGCTGGCGCATCGGCTACTGTGACGACGCCATCATCTACGATGAACAGCCCGTGACTTTCCGTCAGTCGTGGCGGCAGCGCATGCGCTGGGCAAAAGGTTTCTATCAGGTCAATCTCCATTGCGCCCCGTCGCTGATTCGCGGCTGCTTCACCGGCTCACGCCGCTTCTCCTGTTACGATATGCTGATGACCGTCGCGCCCTGTATTCTTCTGACGCTGCTCACGTTTATCATAGACATTTCCTGTCTCATGTCCTTCATCTATCTGCCGCCCTTCTTCGCTCATTTCATGATGCGCCACGCCCTGCGCTCCGCTCTGGAAACCGCGGCTTGGAGCTACGGCATCATGCTGCTTTACGGTCTTTTGACCGTCCTGTCCGAGTGGAAGCGCATTCCCGCAAAGCCGCTGAAAAAACTGATGTATCTTCCCCTCTTTCCGCTGTTCATGCTGACCTACATTCCCATCTCCTTCGCCGCGCTGTTTGTCCGCGTGCAATGGAAACCCATCCAGCATACTTCCGTTCAGGATGTACGCGCATGACCGCATCACTCATTCTTTGATGCGTTTTGCCCCATCCCCATTCCAACGGTAGAACAGACGGCATAAGCAAACTACTGAACCCGCCTCAGCCTGTTGACCTGCATAGCAAAACTGGAAATTTGAATTATCGCTCCATCGGCAGGTATGGCTGTTCTTCTTCATGGGAGAATAGCTTTTACAGTCCGAGCGAGCTGAACCCGCCTTCAGCTCCGACGCAGTCTGCACAGCATTGAAGTCCTGTTCTCGCAGACGGTTTTCGCATTTTTCCCCCCCACACGTCAAAAACCTCCCCGGCATTTCTGTCGGGGAGGTTTCGTTCATTCAGTTAGAACTTCTTACTTGGCAAACGCCTGACCAATCGCCGTGCCAATTGCCTGGCAGTCAACCGTCGCGCCGGACACGATGTCCACATCCGCGCTCTGGTTGGCGATGATCGCGCCGACATACTCAGCAAGCTGCTCGTCGGTGATGATCATGTTCTCACGGCCGCCGACAACTTCGATGTTCTCGAGCTTGCCGTCCTTGATGGTGATCGCAACGTCGATCTTGTCATGCAGACCGTCAACGGACGCGGTGTAAACGCCGTCTTCCGCATCTGCCCAAGCAACCTTCGCTTCGCCCTTCACAACCGCGGTGAACTCGCTCACAGCGCCGAACGCAGTCTGAGCCGCAGTACGACCGGACAGCATCGCTTCGGAGAGGAACACGCCGTTCTGATAGAGGTTAGAAACGTAGCTGCCCAGCTCGCCAGCCTCGTAGAGGCCCGCGATCGGTTCGTCGTTCCAGTTGAGGACACGGCCGGCAGTGTCGCGCTTCGCGCCGCCGGTGGTCGCAACGAGGGTCGGGGTGATGGACACAGCATAATACGGAGCGGTGTCGATCTTTTCCATCTTCTCCGGATCACGACCGAATTCAGCGTCAACGCCCGCTTCGCAAGCCGCGTTCCAAGCGTCGATGGTCGCCTTCAGCTCAGCCGGATCGCGGTCGATCTTCGCAGCCAGCTCTTCGATGGTATCAGCCTTGATGATCCAGCCTTTTTCGATTTCAGCGAGGTTGTCGCTGGTCCAGGTGTAGCCTTCGGTGGTCGTCGGCCAGCTCAGCCACTGGTTGCCGATGGAACCGGCCTCGCGGGTCTTCTCGTCAAAGATGAGGGAAACCGGCAGCGCACGCTCGTGCGGCAGGTCAACATAGCGGCCATACTCCATGTACTTCATGTGCTGACGATGGTAGCTGCCCGCCTCGTCGTAGAAACGCTTGTTATCGGAGTCGATTTCAATCCAGCTCTTGCCAGCCATGGTGAAGTTGCGCATGAAGGTAGCGTCATACTCCGGAACCTTGATGCCCAGCCAGAAGCCGCCGGACTGGGTCTGGTTCTTCATGTGCCAGATCTGCGCGCCGGCTTCCATCAGCATCTTGATGCCGTCGCCGGTGTTGCCCGGGGTGCCGGCGGTGTAAACAGTCTCCATGCCGTGGAAGTCACGCTGCATGGTCAGGTTGTTCTCATAGCCGCCGCAAGCAAGCAGAACGCCCTTGCTGGACTTGATGGAATACTCGGTGCCGTCCGCGCGGCGGGCGATCACACCGGAAACTTCCTTCGTGAACGGATCCTGCACGAGGGACACGGCAGGATTCTCGAAACGCACGTCGATGCCGCGCTTTTCAACCGCCTTGGAGAAGCAGCGCCACACGCCGCCGTTCTCGAAGGTCGCGCCCTTGGCACGCAGGTGAGCGGAGCAGCCGTCAAAGGTAGAGCCTTCAAAGTTGCTGAACTCAACAACCATGCTGCCCCACTTCAGCTCGCCGCCGCCGACATAGCCGGCTTCGTAGCCAACGCCGTCCGCCACGTACTCAATCCACGGGAGCTGAGTCGCAAAGCCGTTGCACAGCCAGGTGAGGTACTCATCCGGAATCGGGTTGGGCAGGTTGCAGTTGTAGAGGTAGGTCTTAACGGTTTCCACAGCACTCTCAGCGGGCACCAGGAACGTCTGACCGGAAGCGATGGAGTTGCCGCCCGCGAGGGTTACCGGCATCTTCTCAAGAACGAGAATCTTCGCATTCGGGTCGATGTCATGGGCTTCAACGGCAGCAGCCGCGCCGGCAAGACCATAACCGACGATGAGGAAATCAACCTCTTCGTCCCATTTTTCGATGTTCTGAACCGGCGTTACCCAGTCCTCCGCAGCCAGTGCGCCAACCGCCATGGCAAGCACAAGCGCGAGAGTCATCAGCAGAGTCAAACCTTTTTTCATGTTTTCTTCCTCCTTCTCTCTTGTTCACACGTTTGACAAAAAATGTGGCATTCATGACACATTCACGCCACATAATTTTCATCATCGGCTTTATTCTAATCTTAAACCATTTAAAAGTCAATAGACTTTGCAAAATGTCTGACAATTTTATTCAGTTTTTTTGACAAGCACAGATTCGTCCCCCCGACAACGCTTTGCCGTCCGTCTATGAAACCGCCTTTCGTTCTCTGTGCGGATTTTCCATGCCGATCTGTTTGGCGCAAGCAATCAAAACAGGACAAATCAAGTGTTTTGTTGACAGCTCAACAATTCTGCGGTATAATGCCCACCTAAGCCTGCGTGCGCTTTTGCCAAAGTCAGAAAAACACCAAGCCCCGCGCATGCAACCCCTCCTTTTCGCAAATCCACCCTGCATCGACCAGAACGGAGTATTTATGGATACAAGCCGCTTTGAACAATTTTCCCGCCTGACCTCCAGCGCCGCGAAATCCATCGCCAAGCTCAAGTCGGCGCAAATGGAGGCGTTCTCCCTTTCGGGTGCGCACACCAACTGCCTGTGCCGGCTGCATGAATCCGGCAGTCTGACGCAGAGCGAACTCACCCGCCTTGAAAACATGGACCGCAGTCAGGTTTCCCGCGTTCTGCGCGATTTGATAGATAAGGGTTATGTCGCTTCCGACGCGCAGACAGGCTATAAACGCCGCTATTCGCTGACCCCTTCAGGGATTCAAACCGCTTCCCGGGTGGAAGATATCATTTTGACAATCAACCGTTTCGTCAGCGGCGATATTCCCGACGCGGATATCGAAATCTTTTACCGCACGCTGAGCGTCATCACCGGCAATCTCGCCCTTGCCGTCGAAAAATTCGGAAACAGGAGATTTTATGAATAAAGCCTATGCCTTTTTCTGCCGCGCCTTTCAGGGCGTGTTCCGTGCCGCGCTTCCTATTCTTCCCTATCGCGAGCCTGTGCAGCTCGACGGTCTGGCTTCCATCGTGCCGCTCCTTCGCGAAAAGGCGGTTTCCTCCGTTCTGCTCGTGACGGATGCGCCAGTCCGTTCCCTCGGCTTGACAAAGCCGCTCGAGGATGCGCTGAAGGAGGCTTCCATCGCCTGCGCCGTATATGACAAAACCGTTCCCAATCCGACCATTCAGAATATCGAGGATGGACGCGCGCTTTATCTGAGCAGCCGTGCCCAAGCCATCATCGCGGTCGGCGGCGGCTCCGTCATGGACTGCGCAAAGGTCATCGGCGCGCGCATCGCCAAGCCGCGTCAATCCGTTCAGCACATGGGCGTGCTGCTGCGCATCCTTCGCAAAACGCCGATGCTCATCGCCGTACCGACCACCGCGGGAACGGGCAGCGAAACCACGCTTGCCGCCGTCATCACCGACCCCGCCGCACGCCACAAATACCCCATCAACGACTTTGTCCTGATTCCGGATTACGCCGTGCTGGAGCCTGAGCTGACGCGCGGACTGCCCCGCGGTCTGACCGCGACGACGGGCATGGATGCCCTGACCCACGCCATCGAAGCCTATATCGGGCGTTCGACGACCAAACTCACCCGCGCCATGTCCGAAGAAGCGGCGACGCTCATCGTCCGCAGTCTGTATAAAGCCTATCAGAACGGCGGCGATATGGATGCCCGCCGCGATATGCTCCGCGCGGCATACTGCGCGGGCGTATCCTTTACCCGTTCCTATGTCGGCTATGTTCACGGCGTCGCCCATTCGCTGGGCGGGCAGTACGGCGTGCCGCACGGACTCGCCAACGCCGTGATTCTCCCGTATTTTCTGGATGCTTACGGCTCGGCATGCCATAAAAAGCTCGGCAGGCTCGCGCGCATCGCAGGCGTTGCCCCGCAGTCTGCCGACGACCGCGACGCAAGCGAAGCGTTCATCCGCTGGATTCGCGAGATGAATACCGCGATGGGCATTCCCGACCACATTCAGGAGATTCGTATATCGGATATTCCGGAGATGGCGCACCACGCCGCTCAGGAGAGCAACCCGCTTTATCCGGTTCCCGTGCTGATGGATGAACGGGAGCTGGCAGCAATGTATCTCAAACTCATGACCCAAAAGGAGCAATCAGCATGAACGCCCAGCAGATCGAAGAGCTTGTCTCTCTCCAGCGCACTTTTTTTGAAACCGGAACGACGCTCAGCCTCGATTTCCGCCTTCAAAGCCTGAAAAAACTCCATGACGCCATCCTCCGCATGGAGCCGCAGATTAACGCCGCGCTCCAAAGCGACCTCGGCAAATCCGCAACGGAAACCTATATGTGTGAAACCGGCATGACCCTCAGCGAGCTTTCCTATATGCGGCGGCATTTGCGCCGCTTTGCCAAAGACCGCCATGTGCTGACCCCGCTGGCGCAGTTCCCGTCGGACAGCTTTGTCGTCCGCGAGCCGTATGGCGTCGCGCTCATCATGTCCCCGTGGAACTATCCGTTCATGCTGCTGATGGAGCCGCTTATCGGCGCACTTGCCGCAGGCAACTGCTGCATCCTCAAGCCGTCGGCATATTCGCCCGCGACCTCCGCCGTCATCCGCGAGCTGGTCTCCGCCTGCTTCCCGCGGGAATACGTCGCCGTCGTCGAAGGCGGACGCGCAGAGAATCAGGCACTGCTGCATCAGCGGTTTGATTACATCTTCTTTACCGGCGGCGTCACGGTCGGCAAAGAGGTCATGCGCGCCGCCAGTGAACATCTGACGCCCGTCACGCTGGAGCTCGGCGGCAAAAGCCCCTGTCTGGTCGATGCAACCGCTGATTTGGATGTTGCCGCACGCCGTCTGGCTTTCGGCAAGCTGCTCAACTGCGGGCAGACCTGCGTCGCGCCGGACTACCTGCTTATCGACCGCACGGTCAAGGATGCGTTCCTTGAGCGGCTCCAATTCCATATGACCGCCATGGTCGGCGACGCGCTGACCAACGACGGCTATGTCCATATGATTAACCAAAAGCACTTTGACCGCGTCTGCTCGCTGATTCTGCCGCAGAAGGTCGTCTTTGGCGGAAAAGCCGATCCGCAGACGCTGCGCATCCAGCCGACCATCATGGATTGCGTCAGTCCGGATGACGCCGTCATGCAGCAGGAAATCTTCGGGCCGCTCCTGCCCGTCCTGCCCTATGACGATATCGAGGATGCGCTTTCCTTCATCAAGAATCGGGAACACCCGCTCGCGCTCTACCTGTTCAGCTCGGATAAAGCCCTTCAGCGCCGTGTTCTGCAAAGCGTGCCCTTCGGCGGCGGCTGTATCAACGATACCATCATTCATCTGGCAACCAGCCGCATGGGTTTCGGCGGCGTCGGCGGCAGCGGCATGGGCAGCTATCACGGCAAAAAGAGCTTTGATACCTTCTCCCATCAAAAGAGCATCGTCAAAAAGTCCACGCTCATTGACCTGCCCATTCGCTACGCGCCGTATTCCCCGCTGAAGGACAGGCTTCTGCGCATCTTCCTGCGCTGACTTGCTCCAAAGCCGCTAAGCTGGTATAATGGTTTCATCCGAATCGGAATTGCAGGAGCTTCTTTTCCCCATTTCAACACGCAGACGGAGTATCCGCCGCACTCCTGCAAGGAAAGGACGCAATGAAATCAAGAAAATCTGCCGCATATATCTGTGCGCTGACAGCCATGCTGGTTCTCTCTCCCTTAACCGTGCTGGGCGAGGACACCCCCGCGCCTGCCGCCGAGCAGCAGGAAAACAGTCAGCTGCGCACCGCCAAGCAGGCGAACCTGCGCAAGCTGCCCAACACCAAAAGCGATAAGCTCGAAACCCTGAAAAAGCACAGCGTTGTCACCATTCTGAGCGAAATGGATGTCGGTGATGAAACATGGGTCTATGTCCGTGTCGCCAAAAGCGGGCGCGAAGGCTATGTGCTTCTGAGTCTGCTCGAGCCGGTTCCCACGCCGACGCCCGAGCCAACCGCCACGCCGACCCCGACGCCCTCCCCTGAGCCGACTGCCACGCCCGAAGCGGACAGCGAAATCAAGGACGACGAAACGCCCGCGCCCAATGCGGTTTCCGGCGAAACGCTCTATGACGAGCCGCGCCTCGTGCGCACGCTCAAGCGCGCCAACCTGCGCAAGAAGCCGGACGGCTCCCGTCTGGGCGTCGTTGCGGCAGACACCGCCCTGAACGCCATCGGCGAGGTCGAGCGCGACGGCGAGCTTTGGCTGCATATCGAAAAGGGCAAGAGCAATAAAGAAGGCTATATCCTCGCCGAGCTTCTGCGTCAGGTGCGTCCGGTCAAGCTGCTTCCCGTCACCGAGGGAGAGATTCGCGAGATGTTCCCCGTGATTTCCAGCGACCCCATCGCCGACATCAAAAACGAAATCCCCTTCACTTATACCGACGACGAGCTTGCCGCCTACAAAACGCTGAACGTCGGCGACCGGAGCAGCGACGTATTGAAGCTCCGCAAACGCCTTTACGAGCTGGGCTATTATACCAAGCGGAACGAAAACGCACTGTATACCCAATCCACCGCGGATGTCATCAAGGTTTTCCAAAAAGACTGCGGGCTGGAGGAAACCGGCGTTGCCGATCCGTATACGCAGGCGCTTCTCTTTGATGACCGCATGCTCGCCCGCGAAGGCAGCAAGCAGGAGATCACCTACCTGCAAAACAAGGCTCAGCCGCTCTACATCCAGCGCGCGGAAATTACGTCCTACAGCTTCTACGGAAGCGTGCAGGTCAGCGTGCGGAACCAGACAAACGGCAAGCTGACTCGTTTTGGACTCAAGATTATTCCCAACACGAGCAGCGGCGAGGCGGCAGACATGGCAGAGACCTTTGCCGAGGAAATCGAGCGCGAATATACGATATCCGGACTTTCCGTCAGCAAGGGCAATTCGTATTCCGATTTCGCCACAAACGGCATGGCGAATCTGGACGACGATTACTATATGGAGCCGGAAATCGGCGAGGTCGAAATCTATCCGCATCATTTTCAGGTCAGCTATAAAAACTACTTCTCCGGCGCACAGGTCGCCGTCTGCTGGTATCGAAGCGGCGGACGCAACGTCTTTGTGGATGACGACCAGATGGTTTTCGTCCCCGTCGGCAAGGGTACGACGGATATCCTGATGCACACGCTTCCCCTGACCATCACGGACAGCGAGCGCGAGGAAGCCGCCAAATGGGAAATGGGCATTGTGGCGCGGTACGTCCTGCCGATTTACCAAAACTACTACAATCTTCCGCAGGGTGCCTATCTGCGCTCGGTCGAGGATGGCTCTCCCGCGCAGGAAGCCGGACTTCAGGAGGGCGATATTCTCGTCGGCATTGGCGACCAGACGATTCTGGGCGACATGACGCTCCGCCTCGCGCGCGCGTCGTTTGAGCCGGGCGAAATCAAGACGGTTTATTTCTGGCGCGATGGTCAATACTATTCGACTGAAATGATGCGTCCGGAAAGCAACGTAAAGTAAGAACGCCGCATCCGTTATTCGGCTGCGTACATCAGAAAAGAAGGCAGGGTCGGCTTAAAAAAAGCCGCTTCTGCCTTCTTTCTTTTGATATGCCTTATCGGGTTCCGGCACAGCGTTATCCCGTCTGCGCCTTCAAATTGGATATCTGAACATGTTTGCACCATGGCAATCGGCTGAGCCGCAATCTTATGTCCGTAAGGCACATTTCCGATGGTCTTGATCTCGGCAGCTACCTTTTTTGTCGCGCTGCTCCGACCGATTCGCTCAACAGTCGCTTTCGCTTTATTTCTGAATCGGAGATACCATCTTTTCCGGACGGACAATCTCGTCAAATTTTTCGCCCGAAAGCAGTCCGAGCTTCACGGCAGCTTCCTTCAGCGTCAGGTTCTCTCGGAACGCCGTCTTAGCAACCTTCGCCGCGTTCTCATAGCCGATATGCGGATTCAGCGCAGTCACCAGCATCAGCGACTGGTTGAGGTATTCCTGAATCTTTTCGCGATTGGGCTTGATGCCGCGCGCGCAGCGTTCCTCAAAGGAAAGCATCGCGTCGCCCAGCAGCCGTGCGGATTGCAGGAAGTTATAGATGCACACCGGCATAAACACGTTCAGCTCAAAGTTGCCCTGAGAAGCCGCCATGCTCACCGCCACATCATTTGCCATTACCTGCACGGCAACCATCGTCATCGCCTCGCACTGGGTCGGATTGACCTTGCCCGGCATAATCGAGCTGCCCGGTTCGTTTTCCGGAATCAGCAGCTCTCCGATGCCGCAGCGCGGGCCGGAAGAAAGCAGGCGCACGTCGTTGGCGATTTTCATCAGGTCAGCCGCCAACGCCTTCATCGCCCCATGAACGTAAACAAGCTCGTCCTTGCTGGTCAGCGCATGGAACTTGTTGGGCGCGGTTATAAACGTCTTGCCCGTCAGCGTGGAAATCTCCGCCGCGACGGTCTCTCCGAATTCCGGCAGGGCGTTCAGACCCGTACCCACCGCCGTACCGCCCAGCGCAAGCTCCCGAACCTCATCCAGCGACTGGCGAAGCATCTTCGCGTCTTTTTCCAGTGAAGCCGCCCAGCCGCTGATTTCCTGTCCCAGCGTCAGCGGGGTCGCGTCCTGCAAATGCGTGCGCCCGACCTTGATGATGTCGGTATATTCTTCGCTGAGCTTCACAAACGTCTGATCCAGCACGTCGATTGCGGGCAGAACATGATCCTCCACCGCAATGAGTGCCGCAATGTGCATCGCCGTCGGGAATGTGTCGTTGGAGCTTTGCGATTTATTGACGTGGTCGTTAGGATGAACCAGCTTTTCGCCTAAAATCTCGTTGGCGCGCGCCGCTACCACCTCGTTGACGTTCATGTTGCTCTGCGTGCCGCTGCCCGTCTGCCAGACCACCAGCGGGAATTCTTCATCCAGCTTGCCCGCCAAAATCTCGTCGCACGCGGCGGCAATTGCATCGGTACGCTTTTGATCCAGATTGCTCAGCTTGCAGTTAGCCAGTGCAGCTGCCTTTTTGAGGATGGCGAACGCGCGAATCACCTCACGCGGAATGGTCTCCGTGCCGATCGGGAAATTCTCGTGGCTGCGCTGAGTCTGTGCGCCCCAGTAGTGGTTCGCCGGCACGCGAACCTCGCCCATTGTATCATGCTCAATGCGGTATTCCATCGTTCTGCCTCCCGATTATCAGTCTTTCGCCTTTGCTTTATTATCGCTTCTGATAGGGTCAACGACCCGATTGCAGATTTCGTCGCACAATCCGACATAGCCATCCGGTGCAAGAATCTTCCGCACCTGCCCGCGGGGCAAATGCGCAGCGACCGTTCGTTTCATTTCATAATTACCTTACGTCATAGCTTGAGCTG
>URJN01000026.1 GCA_900548125.1 uncultured Eubacteriales bacterium | reverse complement strand
GTCAGCATTTCTTCCCGGTTCATGATTGTCCTCCGCCCCCGCTTATTCAGCGGCTTTCATTTTGTTTTCACTTTTTTCTTTTCAGAAAACGTTCCGGCAGACCTTTTTGCGCCGGGTAAAGTGACATTCTGTTGCTTTTCTCTTATTATAGCATACTTTCTTCCCGTTGGGTATGCCCTATCGTCCAAATTCCAGCCGCAAACATCATCCATGCGCAAGCCGAAAGCGGGAGTGCCGTTTCCCAATAGCTGCCCAGCGACGCGAGCGCAATGAGTCCCGCCGCCGGCGTCATCCGCCTGTCCTCTGCCGCCGCAGCAATCGCCATCGCGTCCGCCAGATAGAAATACCGCTCGTGCATCCTCGGCAGGCAGAACACAATCATCAGCGGAAACAGTAGCGCATAGCGCAGATACATCCTCCGGTTCATCCTTCCCGCGCTGCGCACGCCGGAAACCGTCAGCAGCGCACAGACGCCTAACGCCAGCCCCATGCCGAAATTGCCGTAGGCGTAGACATCCAGTCCGTTCGTATTCAGCAGCGCGAAGAAATTCGCCGCTCCGTAATTCAATCCGGTATACAGCCCCGTCTGCGCCGTATAAATCGAGAGCAGCGCATGCAGGCTCTTTCCGCCGAGCAGCGCGGGAAGTGCTGTCAGAGCAAGCGTCAGCACAAAGACCAGCGCATCGCTCAGGCGGAGCTTTTTGTCCGCCCACAGCACGATGACCATCGGCAGCATGAACACGGCTTGCAGCTTAAACGCCAGCGACAGCGCAAAGCAGACCGCCGCGCGCGCGGGCTTTTCACGCAGAGCCAACGCCAGCCCCCAAAGCACACACGCCGCATACAGACTGTCGCACTGGGCGAACATGCCGCCGTTGAGAACGACTGTCGGCAGAAGCAGCATCGCGCCAAACGCCGCCATGCTGGGCTTCCCGTCCTTTTCTGCCAGAGACGCCGCCGCGCCAGCCAGAAAAGCGTCGCCGATAAACGAAACCGCTTTCACCGCATAGAGCGGCGGCACGGGCAGCCGCGTGATGATGAACAGAATATACTGATACAGAACGTTGTATTCGCCGATATTCTGCCGCATACCGTCGGCAAACGAGCCTGCGCTCAGCTTTTGCAGCCAGTCCGCCAGATAGTATTCATAATCTCCCGCGGAACGCTCGATAAAGCTGACCCGCGCAAGCATCGCCGCCGCGCAGAGCGCACAAAGCCCCCATGTGCCGAGCAGACTTTTCTCGCTGCGCAGGGCAAAAACAAGCATGACTGCCAGCGGAAGTGCCAGACAGACAGCCGTTGCAACGCGCACGCTCATCTGTGCGTCGGCAATCAGGTTCAGCGTCCGCGTCATCATCAGCAGAATAAACGCCAAAACCGTCAGCACCGCGCTGATTCCTTTGCCCGCGCGTCCCGTCGGCTTGATCAGTCCCTCGCGCAGACGCTCATCCAGCCGGTCAAGCACCGCCCTCATGACAGACTGCCTCCTTCGCACCGGATTTCAGCTTCCGCAAAAGCTCCATCGCGATGACCACCGCCGCCGCGATGGCAATCAGGCTCAGTGCCTGCATCGGCAAAACCGTAAAGGAGAAGATGGCTTCCATGTAGCTGCACAGCGAAACAAGCTCCAGGGCCAGTGCCGCCGCCATGCGCCGCGGATTGTTCGCCGCCGCAAACGCCAGCATGCCCGCCAAATACAGGCTCCGCGCGTTCATCTGCGGCAGAATGAGCGGCAGACCCGCCGCCAGCAGCAGCGCACCCAGCAGCATAGCATCTGCATCCGGTTCACCATGCGCATGAAGCATGGCAAAGACCACCATCAGCGAACAGGCAACGCCCAAATACATGCCCATGCCGCTGAACTCGCGGACGGAGGCGGTCACCATCAGACCGTATACGCCCGCCGCATGGTCGGCAAGCCCCACGTCGCCATACGCCGCTTCATCAATCTGCATCGCATAACGTCCAAAGACCGCCGCCAGCCCCTGCCCATCCAGCAGGAATGCCGTCTGAAACGCGATAAACGCCGCCAGCAGCGCGAGAATATGGCGGATGGAGACTTTCCTTTGCATGAAGAATACGAGCAGCAGCGGGAAAATCAACGCGCTTTGCAGCTTCGTTGCCGCCGCCATGCCCCAGAGGATGCTTCCCCAGACCGGATGGTCGTCCATCAGCAGGTACAGCCCCCAGAGCGTCAGAGCCGCAAACATCGCGTCGCACTGCGCCCAGCAGCCCGCGTTCAGCAGCATTGTCGGTGCCAGCACACAGGCAAACATACCCATGACCGCCGCGCCGGATTTTGCGCCCCGCTTTGCCGCCAGATTCAAAACAGCCAGTGCCGCCAGCGTCTGACAGACCAGATCAAACAGCTTGAGCGCAATCGCCTGCGGAAAGCTCTCCAGTCGGGAAACCAGAGCCATCACGACCAGATAACCGCCCGACCATGCCTTGTCCTCCCAAGCCATTGCCGTCAGCAAATCGTAATTCCACATATCCGCAAGCATCGGCTCCAGCACCTTGCTCACTCGTCCCGGACGAATGCCCAGCAACGCCAGATGTGCCGCTACCGCGAGCATCGCCAGCAGCGCGGCGCACAGCAGCACCATCACCGGCTGGTCATTCAGCTTGCGCCACGCGCCCCACGTCAGAAGGGCTGCACAGAACGCACCCGTCAGCGCGATGACCGCCGCGCCCTCCATCGCCGCGCACAGCTTGACCGCCGCCAGCAAAAACACAAGCGTCATCACCGCGCCGAGCGCAAACCGCTTCTTTCCGGAAAGCCGCGCTTCCATGGCATAGCGAAGCGGGTCTTTCATCCATTGCTTATCCATCACGCCTTCACCTCCGTCAGACAGGCGTTCTCCTTGTCCTCATGCAGGCTTCTCCAAAGTGCCGCCGCCGTCAGCGCAACCGCCGCGCCCTGACACAAGGTCGCCCACTTCAATTCCATGATGGCGTCGCCCGGCAGACCTGCCGTATAGCAGATATAGGACGCCAGACCGAACAGCAGCGGCAGGACGATGCGCTTGGGGCAGTATGCCGCCGCAACCAGCGACAAAACGTCCGCGCCGAAGGTATACCGATCGTGCATCTTGGGCAGGAAGAACGGCACACCGCCCAGCACCAGCAGACACGCCAGCACAACGCTCTCCTGCGTAATCTGCTCACGGCGCAGGCAGAGCAGCAGACAGACGGCAACCAGCATCGCCATGCCCAGCGCAAGCGCCATGCTGCCGAACATCGTGTAAAGCATGTCCCTATCTATGCTCGTCGGCAGGAAGTTATACAGGCACGGTCCGTTGACCGTGATGTTATTATACGTTCCCGCCTGCGTTATATAGACCGTCAGTGCATGGTGCAGCGATTTGCCGCCCCAGAACGCCGGAACCATCATGCCCAGATAGGCGGCAGGAATCAGCGGCACATGGCGCAGCTTGATATCCTTCCTCAGCCACAGCGGCAGAAGTGCCGGTAAGAAAAAGACGGTTTGCAGCTTAAAGGACAATGCCGCGCCAAAGAATATCATGCACGCCGCGCCGCGCTTTTTCAGCCCCATATACAGAGCCATCAGGCAAAGCGAACTGTAAATTGCGTCGCACTGTCCCCAGTATGCGCCGTTAAAGACGACTGTCGGCAGAATCATCGTCAGATTGAGAATCATCAGCTTTGAGCCAGTTCCGCGAATCTTCAAGCTTGCCAGCTTCATCACCGCATAGCCAAGCAGCAGGTCCGCCAGAATGGACACCGCCTTGACCAGATACTGCCACGGATAGTTTTTCACTCGGGAAATCAGCAGCAGGATGTACAGGTAGGGCGGAGAGTAGTCGCTGGCGATGTATGTACCCAAGCCCTCCTTGATGCCCATTTTGGAGTATTCATAAACCCAGTTGCTCAAAAAGATGTCGTAGTCGTCGCTCACATAATCCAGCAGCGATATCTTCGCCAGCAGGATTGCGCCGACCAGCACACTCAGCAGCACCTGCGACCCCAGCGGCATCTTTCGCCCGATTCGCAGCTGCACCAGCAGCGTCACGGCATACAGCGCGGTGAACACACCCGCCGTAAACCGCGTCAACTCCTCCAGCCGAAACGCCGCGAATTCATCCAGCCGCGCATAGCGCGCATGATAAGCGAAAACAGCAAAAATCGCTGTCGCCAGCGCAAACAGCAGAGCCTGCGCCCATGCCGGCGCGCGCCGCTTTGCCAGCGTGCGCAGAGCATCATCCGCAAAATCCTTGTTCATATGTTCTTCCTTTCCGCAAAAGCGCAGGATAAAATCCTTGTGCGCTTTTCGATATTTCTTCAGTCTTCATTATACTGAAAAAAACGGCTTCTGTACAGGGCAAACTCCCTCCAAGCAGACATTCTTTCTCCTTTTCGCGCATAGATATGAATCGTTCATCATTGCTCACATTTTTGTGCGCTTTTCGCCGTATCCGCGCAATATCGCCGCTGTATCATGGTTTGCAGATCAAGCGCGCTTGCGGCGTTCAAATTTTCCTTTTTCGAGGTGATATCCTTGCAGCACAGCCATGTTATACAGCCGATATACGCGCCGAAGCGGGCGGCATGCGATACCGAATTCTCCCCCGCGTTTTACAAGCCTTATGAAGCGGCGGTTGAAACCGCCTTCCTGACGCTCTGCGCCGCACGGACGCAGTTTGAGCTGGATACGCCCTACGCCGTGCGCAGCATGACGTTTCGGCTGAAATCTCCCGCTTCCTTACAGGATAAGCTCGTTCGGCGTGGGCTGACGCAGGATGCCTCCGGCGCGGCGATGCTCAACGACATCGCCGGTCTGCGGGTCGTGCTGTCCTCAATTGAAGCCGTCTACCGCTTTGCCGAGCTTCTGAAAAAAATGGACAACTGGCAGTTCGTCCTTGCGCGGGATTACATCGCCTGCCCCAAAGCCAGCGGTTACCGCAGTCTGCATCTGGTGATGCACGTTCCCGTCTGCATGGAGCGTCAGCGCGCCGTCGTTCCGGTAGAAATCCAGCTCCGAACGCCCGCGATGGACATGTGGGCTTGCGTAGAGCATGATCTTTGCTATAAGCCGGTGAAGGAGGCCTGACGCCTTTTCTTCAGGCTTTTGCCGCTCACGCCATTTCCTGCATGTGAAAAAGCGAACTGAACCCACCTTCACTTCCGCCGAAGTCCGCCACACATCAAAGTCTTGCTCACGCGGGCGATTTTACGCAATTTCCTATACGTTGAAAAAGGGCTGCTTTTCAGCAGCCCTTTGATTTATCTGACGATGAAGAAATATCCCGCCGCGGCGAGTATGGCGATAACGACCAGGCAGATCGGCACGATGGTAATCATCGCCGCAATCAGCATGGCAAGCCCGTCGCCTTTTTCCATTTCGTCGCAGGGCGCGCGGTCAATTTGCTGCTCACCCATTTTCTCCCTTTGAAGCTCGCGGAAGCGCTCATAGCGTCCATGAAACGGAAGCCTCATCGCTTATTCCTTCTCTCCGAGCGGATGATGGCAGGCGACGAAGTGACCCGGCGCCATCTCTCTCCACTCCGGAACGGCGTGTTTGCAGATTTCCGTGCAGTGCGCACAGCGCGTATGGAATTTGCAGCCCTGCGGCGGATTGACCGGACTGGGGATATCGCCTTCCAGAATGCGCAGCTCGCGATGCTCCTCGACGTCCGTCGTCGGAATCGCCGCCATCAGTGCCTCCGTATACGGATGCAGCGGATGATCGAAAATCTCCTGCGTATCGGCAAGCTCGACCATGTTGCCCAGATACATGACGCCGACGCGGTCGGAGATATACTTGACGACCGACAGGTCATGCGTGATGAACAGATAGGTCAGGTTGCTCTGCTCCTTCAAATCAGCGAGCAGGTTGATAATCTGGCTCTGGATGGACACGTCCAGCGCGGAAACCGCCTCGTCGCAGACGACGAACTTCGGCTTCACGGCAAGGCTGCGGGCGATGCCGATGCGCTGACGCTGACCGCCGGAGAACTGATGCGGGAAGCGATGCAGGAAGTAGCTCGCCAGACCCGCGTCCTCCATCGTCTTGATGATGTATTCCTGCATGCGCTCGTCGTTCTTCTTGAAGAAGCCGTGCGCCAGCAGACCCTCGCCGATGATATTGCCGACCGTCATGCGCGGGTTCAGGCTGGAATACGGATCCTGGAAGATGAGCTGCAGGTCGCGGCGGAGCAGTCGGATTTCCGGATACTCCAGACGCGCGAGGTCGATGCCCTCGTCGCGCAGCGTTTCATAGCGCTTGAACTCCGCCTCGCCGGCATGCGCCTGACGCATC
Source organism: uncultured Eubacteriales bacterium (assembly GCA_900548125.1). Classification (GTDB taxonomy): domain Bacteria; phylum Bacillota; class Clostridia; order Christensenellales; family Aristaeellaceae; genus Ventricola. The sequence continues at coordinate 7,091 of URJN01000026.1, read as the reverse complement.
GTGTCGAGCTGTCTGCGGACGCTTTCAATCTGATTGGTGAGCGCAACGATCTTCTCGTCGATTTTCGCAAGCTCGGCGCGGTACTTCGCCGCCTTCTTTTCGTAGCCGCTGCTGTTCTTGCCCGCTTCCTGCGCCTTCTTGAGGTCAAAAAGCACGTCGTCCAGATTGAGCTGCACGCCGTCGCGATGACGTTGCTCCTTCACTCGGGTGCTGGAGATGCGGTATTCCTCAAGGAAGAGCTTCTGCGCGTCCGCGATATTCTGAACCGCGACAAAGCCGCCGATCAGGTTCGCCATATCCAGCAGGGCGTCGTTTTCATCCTTCCTGGCTTTATCCAGCTCGTTGTGCTTCTTATACTTCGCTTCGCCGTCGGGCATCGCGTCGTATTCCTTCTGGATGGTATCCAGATGCTTCCTAAGCGCATGCCACTTTTCGCGGTGCTTGTCGAGCGTTTCCAGCGTCTTTTTCACATAGCGCGGCGCAAGCTCATCCAGCGTGCGTCCGTAGTACATCGTGCGTCCGTCCGTCTGGCGGTAGAGCTGAAGCAGCGTGCGTCCGAACGTGGACTTGCCGCAGCCGGATTCACCGACCAGACCAAACGTTTCGCCCTCGTAAATATCGAGTGTGATGCCGTCGTTCGCCTTGACGAACATGCCCTTCTTCTTCAGCGGGAAGTACTGCTTGAGGTTGCTGACGCGAAGCAGCACCTTCTTCCCCTCTTTATTTGAGGTTTGCACGGCGCTCCTCCTTTCTCGGATAGAAGCAGCGCACCTGCTGCTCCTCCGACACATTTACAAGCTCCGGCTCTTCTTCGAGGCAGCGCTTCTGGCAGTATTTGCAGCGGGGCGCAAATTTGCAGCCCTTGGGCAGATTCAGCGGATGCGGAACCGCGCCCGGAATGGATTCAAGGCGAACGCCCGCCGGGGTATCCAGACGCGGGATGGACACCATCAGACCCTCCGTATACGGATGGGAGAATTCGCAGTCGGTAAAGACCGTCTTTGCCGGCGCCATCTCGACCACCTGTCCGCAGTACATGACGGCAACGTCGTCCGCCATCTGCGCGATAACGCCGAGGTCGTGGGTAATGAACAGGATGGACGTTCCATGCTCGCGCTTGAGGTCGTTCATCAGCTTCAGGATCTGCGCCTGAATGGTGACGTCCAGCGCGGTGGTCGGTTCGTCCGCGATGAGCAGCTTCGGCTTACAGGCCAGCGCCATAGCGATCATCACGCGCTGGCGCATGCCGCCGGAGAGCTGGTGCGGATACTGCTTGGCGACGACTTCCGGATTCGGAATCTTAACGTCCGCCAGCATCTCGACCACTTTCTTCTTGGCTTCTTCCTTGCTCATTCCCTGATGGATGATGAACGGCTCGGAAACCTGACGTTCGATGGTGAACACCGGATTCAGGCTGGTCATCGGCTCCTGGAAGATGACGGAGATCGCGTTGCCGCGAATCTTCTGCATCTCGGACAGGGGCATCTTCGTCAGGTCTTTTCCGTCAAACATGATGCTGCCGCCGGCAATATAGCCGTTGCCGTCCAGCAGCTGGAGCATGCTCATCGCGGAAACGCTCTTGCCGGAGCCGGACTCGCCGACGACGCCGAGCGTTCTGCCCGCTTCAACTTTATAGGATACACCGTTCACCGCCTTGACGACGCCGCGTTTGGTGGTGAAGAATGTTTTCAAATCTTGCATTTCAAGCAGTGCCATAATTCTTCCCCTCCTTACTTAACGTTCGAGTGCCTTCGGGTCGAGCGCATCGCGCAGACCGTCGCCAATCAGGTTGATACAAATGGTGCAGATGCCGAAAATCGCCGCCGGGAACACCCACTGCCACCAATACTGCTGGATGACGATGGAGTTGTTCGCGCCGTTGAGCAGGTTGCCCCACGTCGGGGTCGGCAGCGGAATGCCGAAGCCGAGGTAAGACAGCGTCGATTCGGTCAGCATGCAGGTTGCAAAGTCCAGCGTCATGGAAACGATCAGCAGGCTGACGACGTTGGGCAGAATGTGACGGAATACGATGGTGTATTCACGGATGCCCATCGCCTTCGCCGCGGTGACGTACTCCATTTCGCGCTGCGCCAGAATCTGCGCACGCACGAGACGGCAGGTCGGAACCCAGCTCAGCACGCCCAGAACGACCATGATGAGGTACATCCTCTGCGTCGGATCCAGCCTCGTACCGATAACGGCGGAGAGAATCATGGCGAACGGGATGAACGGCAGACCGCCGACAATTTCCGCGATACGCATGATGAAGATATCGAGCCTGCCGCCGAAGTAGCCGGCAAGTCCGCCGAAGATGATGCCGAGGATGGTCGCGATGACAACTGAGATTGCGCCGACGGTCATGGTGACCCTGCCGCCGTTGACGATACGGGTCAGCATGTCGCGTCCGAGGCTGTCCGTGCCGAGCGTGAAGCCCTTCAGACCCCACGTATACATCGTGCCGTCGCTCGCCAGCGCATAATTCTGATAGCTGGAAACGAAGATCTTTTCGATGTTGTCTGCGCTCTGCGCCTTCTCCGGCACATTGATCTGACCGTACTTGTTGTTGCCCCAGGAAACCAGGTCGCCGTTTTCCAGCAGCGCGGTGTAATGATAACGGCCGCCGTAGATGTGAACAATCTTGGATTCAAGCGCCGGTACATTGGCTTCGCCCTTCACAGCGTTGCCCCAGATGTAGACCTCGCCGTCCTCGGTGATCGCCGCAACGGATTTGCTCGTGGCAGCGATATCGACGACTTTCTTGCCCTTGAGTCCTGCCGGAATCTTGGCAAACGGAGAGGTCTTATCCTTGTTGCCGGTATAGGCGACGGTTCCATCCGTCAGCAGGGCGATGTATTCGTTGTCGGTCAGCGCGACCTTGGCGATTTTGCCCTGATACTTGCTGCGGAGCTTGATGTCCGCCATGTTGCCGTTGCCCCAGAGATAAAGGTTGCCGTTCGAACAGACGATGGCGGAGAACTGGTTGCTGGCTTCGAGCTGGACGATATCCCAGTCGTCGCCGCCCTTGTCCATCGCCTTCTTCATGTCGTTGGAGAACTTATCCTGCTGGAGTCGCGTGTTGCCCCAGACATAGACCTTGCCGTCCGTGTCCACCGCGACGATATGGTCCGTACCGGCGGCGATCTGCGTCAGGTCAGCCGTCTTGACTTCGTCCGGAATGTTCGCAACGTCAATCTTATCCGTGATGCGGGTATGACCCCAGGTATAGATTTCGCCCTTGTTGTCAACGCCGATGCCGTAGGTATTGCCGGAGGAAATATCCTTGACACCGTTGTCCAGCAGCGCCTTCGGCACATCCATCATGTTGCTGGAAGGCGGAAGGTTGGTCAGCGTGCTGTCCTGCTCGGAAAGGTCAAGCACCCAGATGTGCGGGCCGACCATGACGAATACGAAAATCGCAAGGAACACAATCAGACCGATCATCGCCAGCGGACGATGGGCAAAGTTTGAAACCATCGCACGCACGGGGGTCTGAATCTTTTCTTCTTCCTCCGTAGAAAGCTCGGGACGGCTTCCCAAGAAGCACCGCTTGAACCAGCGCACGAGGAAGAATTCTTTTTTCTTATTGCTCATTGTTCTTCCTCCTTACTTGTCCACGCGGACGCGCGGATCGACCAGACCGTAGCTGATATCCATAATCAGCGAGCCGACCAGTGCAACGATGGTATAGAACATCTGAATCGCCAGAACCAGCTCAAAGTCGAGGTTGCTCAGACCCGCCCAGTAGAGCTTGCCCATGCCGTTCAGAGAGAACGTGTTCTCGATGATAACCGAGCCGGAGAAAATGCTGATAAACCAGCCGATGATCGAGGTGATGATCGGCAGCAGCGCGTTGCGCCACGCGTGGGAGTAGATGACGACCTTCTCTTTAAGACCCTTGGCACGCGCCGTGCGGATGTAATCCATGCTCAGCGCGTCGATCATCGCGCTGCGGACATAGCGGGTCATGCCGCCCAGAGAGGCGAACGTCATGACGATGACCGGCAGAGCGATGTGGTAGAGCATATCCACAAACTCATCCCACTTGGTCGCGTAAATCGCGCCCGCCGTCTTCGTGCCGGAAATCGGGAAGATGCGCCAGAGAACGCAGAAGAAGAACATGAAAATCAACGCGATGATGTAGATCGGGATGCTGTAACCGAGCATCGTGACGACCTGCACCGTGTTATCCACCTTTTTGCCCTTGTGAACGGCGCAGAAAATACCCAGTGGAATGGTGACCGCCAGCGCAATGATGGTGGAGAAAATATTGATAAAAATCGTGTTCTTCATCGGGACGGAGATAACCTTAATCACGTCCTGCTTGTAGAACTGGGAATAACCGAAGTTGCCCTGAAGCAGTCCGTTGAAATCCGAGTTGTCCCCGACATCCGGCCACAGACCCATCCAGCGCATATAGCGCACGACCAGCGGATCATCAAGACCCATCTTCGCGCGCAGCTCCTGATACAACTGCTCATATTCCGCCGGCTTGAGGCTCTGCTTCTGCGCTTCCAGCTCTGCGCGGGCAGGGTCGGTCGGAATCAGGTTGTACAGCGAGTACATCAAAAACGAAACGATGAGAAACACAAGCGCCATATATCCGATACGCTTGGCAATATATTTGCCCATCTCATCCATCCTCTCTATTGGTATTGTCTTCGGCGGTTCTCCTCTTCGCGGTTTCCGCCATGTATATGAAATTCATCCACAGGACAAGTGCTTTGCCCTTTGCACCCCTCTTTGCACGCCAAGGGCAGGGCGCTTGTCCTTATCGGGACGATTATTTTCAAAAATTAAAGAAAAAGGGGTCGGGCAGAACGCCCGCCCCCTGTTTTGCTTACGAAGCGAGATTACTCAGCAACGGTCGCGTAGAGAATCGCCTGCTGGAAATCCCAGAAGGAATCCTGAGTGTAGTTTTCGAGCCAATCCGGATAAACCGTGATGTAGATGTTGGAGTAGAGCGGGATCTGCGGGAGCAGCTCGTTCCAAAGCATCTGGAAGCCCTTCCAGTAGGTCATGTACAGCGAGGTGTTGGTGGATTCCACACCGTAAACCATGTTCATGGTGATGGCGTCCAGCGTCTCGTTGTACAGGCGGTTCAGGTTGTAGCCCTGAGCGACCATCGCCGGATCGAGCGTCCACTCATAGGACTGGTCGTAGGCCGGGTTGAAGTTGGAAGCCAGGTTGTACATGCCGTAGGTCGGGACGGCGTACTTGTCGCCCTGAGAAGCATCGCGGTAGTAGTAGTTGAGCAGCTCGGTGAAGGTCATCACGTTCTGGTTGATCTTCATGCCGGCCTCGGCGGTCTGCTCGCCCTGAGCCAGCATGACGTTGAGCAGCTCGGAAACCGGGTTGTTCTCGGAAGAAGACCATTCGATGATCAGCGGCATCAGGATGGTGCCGTCGGCGAGGGTCACGTTGTGCGCATAGGTGCCGGCCTCAACCGGAGTAACCTTCTTGTAGCGGATTTCGCCGGAGCCATCGACATAGTCGCTGCCGTCGGCGTTGTAAACCCAGCCGTCAGCCTTCAGCTCTTCGACAGCCGCTTCCGGATCGTAGGAATACGGATTGAGGGTCGCTTCCAGCCACTCCTCAGCTTCCTGATACTGCCACAGACCCGTGCCATACATGCCGTTGACGACGCCGCCCCAGCCCTGGCAGAAGGTGTTCGCAAACTCGTTGCGGTCAAGCAGCAGCGCAACCGCGTGACGGACAGCCTCGAACTGAGTCGGTCCGAAGTCGCACTGGAAGTTCAGCATGCCGTAGCCGGCACGGTCGAACTGGACGTAGTCAAAGCCGCCTTCTTCGATGATATCCAGAGCAGTCATGATCTGGGTGCCGTCGGTGACGGTATCATAGAAGTTGAAAGCACCGGTCTTCAGAGCGTCAGCCCAAGTCGCGTCTTCGGTCTTGGTGACGACGATCTTTTCGATGCTCGGCTTCTGACCCTCGAAGTTGCCCGCGTAGTTCGGGTTGATGGTCAGGGTCGCCTGCAGGGAACCCTTGTCGAACGCAACCAGGTTGTACGGGCCGGCAGAAACGCGGTCTTCACCGGCGTTGAAGCGGGCGTACTCCAGCTGCTTCTCGATGCCTTCCTTGGTGAAGTCGCCGGCGATGTAGCAGCCTTCGCCGTCGTCCTTGACTTCAACCGCATCGCCCAGCCAATACTTGATGGACAGCGGGATGTCGCCGACGTAAAACAGATCGTAGAAGTACGGAATCTTTTCCGGAACGATGGTCACGGAGTAGGTGTAATCGTCGATGAGGCGCACGCCGGAAACCGCGGTCGCTTTGCCGTCAAAGTATTCCTGACCGCCGACATAGGTCAGATAGCCGGTCATCTTCGCGCCGACGTCCATCGCGACCTTGGAGCAGGAGAATACGATGCCCCAGACATAGTCCTTCGCGGTGATCGCTTCGCCGTTGTTGTAGGTCAGGCCCTCGTTGATGGTAACGGTGAAGGTCTTGCTGCCGTCATCGTTGACCACGGAGGTCAGATCCTTGCAGACCGTGTCATTGACGACGTACTCGCCGCCCTGGTTGGTGACGGTGATGCCGTAGTCATTGGTCAGGTCACGGATGAGCTTGTCAGTCGCGTTGTTCGTCCACCAGGAGCTGGGGGCGAAGTCGCCGCCGATTTCGGTGGAAGAGCCATAGACAATGGTTCCCTTCTCCGCCGCGCCTGCGCTTTCAGCAAAAGCCATAGCGGTCGAAGAAACGAGCATGGCACCTGCCAGAAGCATAGAAAGAAGCTTCTTCATGGTTAAGTTCCTCCCTGCAAAATATTATATTCTGTCCGCATCCCTGCGACAAAATATCAAGTTGAGCCCGTCGATTTCCGTATAAATGCGTATACTGTTTTTTTGTCATTGTCAATCATATCAGCGTTTTTGGATGACTGAAACACAAAAAATTCCGACGGACGCCCTTCGGCTGCCCTTTAAATAGGGGTAACGCTTATTTTCGACGCTTCATTTCGGAATTCCTGCAAAACAATGCCGCCATTTCCACCAATTTTTGCATTTATTGCCCCACAGCTCATGGCGATTTGCAGGATGAGTTGTTTGTCCATCCCCTTTTCCAGCGCAAAG
>URJN01000025.1 GCA_900548125.1 uncultured Eubacteriales bacterium | reverse complement strand
TCCGCCGCGCCGATTTCAGCGTAGTTGCACAGCAGAACCTTGCCCGTCTTTCTCGCGCTCTCATCCAAAACAGCTTCCTCGCCGGAGAAGTTGCAGACAACCAGCAGCTTCTGCCTGCCGTCGTCACGCAGATAAGCAAAGACCTGCTCGTCTTCGGGCATCAGCATTTCAAACCTGCCGTCAATCACCACGTCGTATTCCTGACGAATCCGAATCAGCTGCTGATAAAAGCTGAAAACGGAATCCGGATCGCCGACCTGCTCCTGCGCGTTGATGACCGTGTGATTCGGATTGACCGGCATCCACGGCGTGCCCTGCGTGAAGCCCGCGTTCTTCTCCGCCGTCCACTGCATCGGCGTGCGCGCGTTGTCGCGCCCCTTGCGGCGGATGCACGCCATCATCTGTTCGGGCGTCATCTCGTGCTTTTCCTCGACCAGCTCGTGATAAGCGTTGATGGATTCCACGTCCAGGCTCTCGTCGATGCTCTTCATCGGGTAATTGGTCATGCCCAGTTCTTCGCCCTGATAGATGTACGGCGTGCCCTGCATCATGTGCAGGCATGCGCCGAGCATTTTTGCGCTGCGCACGCGGCTGGCTTCGTCTCTGTCGCATCCGAAACGGGACACGATACGCGGCTGGTCGTGGTTATTCCAATACAGGCTGTTCCACGCCTTGCCGTACAGTCCGGTTTCCCATTTGTCAAAAACGCGCTTGAGCTTGGGCAGATGCAGCGGATCGGTGCACCACTTGTACTTCGGCGCTTCGTCCACGCTCACATGCTGGAACTGGAAAATCATGCTCAGCTCGCTTCCGTCCAGATTCGCATAATCCACCGCGGATTCAACCGTTGCGCTGCCCGTTTCGCCGACGGTCATCGTGTCGTAACGGCTCAGCACCTCGCGGTTCATCTCGCGCAGATACAGATGCTCCTTCGGTCCGCTCGAAACATTGCGGTGCGGTCCGCCGTCGCTGGCGAGGGCTTCCTCCGGCTTGGCAATCATGTCGATGACGTCCATGCGGAAGCCGTCGATGCCCTTATCCAGCCACCAGCGCATCATATCGTATACGCTTTGGCGCACCTGCTCATTGTGCCAGTTGAGGTCTGCCTGCTCTTTGGCGAACATGTGCAGATAATACTCGCCGGTCGCCTCGTCCTTCTCCCATGCGCTTCCGGAGAAGATGCTTCGCTCGCCGTTCGGCACGCCGCCCTCAAACGGCGGACGCCAGACATAGAAATCGCGCTTGGGGTTGTCCTTGTCGGCTCTGGATTCTTTGAACCACGCATGCTCCGTAGACGTGTGGTTGACCACCAGATCCATGACGATGCGGATGCCCCGCGCATGCGCCTGACGGAGCAGCTCGTCAAAGTCCTCCATCGTGCCGAATTCCGGAGCGATAGCGCGGTAATCGCTGATGTCGTATCCGCCGTCCACGCCGGAATTCTTGTAAATGGGGTTGAGCCAGATGACATTCGCGCCCAGCTCATGAATGTAATCGAGCTTTTCCGTTACGCCGCGCAGATCGCCGATACCGTCGCCGTTGGCGTCCATAAAGCTCTTGGGATAAACCTGATAAACGACCGCACGCTTGAACCAATCACTCATCGCTGACCCTCACATTCTCTCGTCCGAACATTTCAAATACTTTGTTCAAATTGTTTTCCGCCTGCTGCTTGGCTTCCTTTTGGGCAGCCAGAACAGCCTTGTCCGATTCCTGAACCGTTCCCTCGATGGCGGCGCGGAACGTACAGGGATAGCCCGCCGCCGCCGTCAGATACGCCGCAACTTCTTCATTCTTCTCCTTGATGGAGAGCATCTTGACGTATGCCGCGCCCGTCGCCTTGGGATAGACGACGGTAAACAAGCCGTTTTCTCCGGAAACCAGTCTGCCGAAGCGCAGCATGCCGTAAATCTGCGGCTTCTGCTTCGCCCGGCGCAGAGCGTCCTGCCAGATGCGCTCCGCTTCAGGGTCTGCGCCCTGCGGTGCGTTCTGCGCAATGGGCATGGGAGCCGTTTCCTCCGGCGCAGGCTCGGCGGCGGCTTTCGCTCTGCTCTTTACCGGCGCGGCGGCGGCAACGCCCTCGCGCAGCTTGCGCTCCAGCTCGTCTACGCGCGCCAGCAGGGCTTCCAGCTGAACCGTTTCCTCCGGCGCACAGGCGCGAAGCGCGGCGGTTTCCAGCGCGAACCGCGGCTGAGCCGCCCACTTCATATCCGTTTCGCTTGCCAAAAACAAATCCAGCATGCGCATCAGCCGCGTATGCGAGGTGCGTTTCGCCTGTCCGATGTACTGCGCCGCGTCCTCCTGCGTGACCTCCAGCAGCTGCGTGAGCTGCTCTTGCGAACAGATATCCGCCAGCATCAGCGCGCGCAGATGTGCGCTCACATCGCGGACAAACACCTGAACCTCGCGTCCCTTGCGCATCATCTCGTCAATCATGCCCAGCGCACCGGACGCATCCGAGGAAATCAGCCTATCCGCAAAGTCAAAGAGGAAGCTCTTGTCCGCCGCGCCCAGCACGCGAAGCACGAGGGCTTCCGTCAAGCCGCCGTCCTCTTCCTGCGCATAGGAAAGGCACATGTCCATGATGGACCACGCATCGCGCATGCCGCCCTCCGCCGCACGGGCGATTCGCGCCAGCGCGGCATCCTCGGCATGAATCTCGCCCTCCTGCAGGGCGACGCGCAGGCGTTCCACAATCTGATGCGCGGGGATACGCCCAAAGTCAAACCGCTGGCAGCGAGAAAGGATGGTTGCCGGGAGCTTCTGCGGCTCGGTTGTCGCCAAAATAAAGACGACGTAGGCAGGCGGCTCCTCCAAGGTCTTGAGCAGCGCGTTGAACGCCCCCTGCGAGAGCATGTGAACCTCGTCGATGATGTACACGCGGTATCGTCCGGTCTGCGGCGGATATTTCACCTTTTCGCGCAGGTCGCGAATCTCATCGACACCGTTGTTGCTCGCCGCGTCGATTTCCAGAATGTCCAGACTGTTTTCATCCAAAAGAGCCTGACATGTCGGACATACGCCGCAGGGATCGCCGTTTTCCGGATGCTCACAGTTGACCGCGCGCGCCAATACCTTCGCCGTCGAGGTCTTGCCCGTGCCGCGCGTGCCGCAGAACAGATAGGCATGCGCGATGCGCCCGCTCATAATCTGGCTGCGGAGCGTTTTGATGACCGCCTCCTGACCGACAAAATCCTCAAACCGCGTCGGGCGATAGCGGCGGTACAGTGCCTGATACCCCATGATATTCCTCCCAGAAATGACCTTTTCGCTGAAACCTAGCATATCACAAAAACAATCACTTTACAACCACCCGCCGCAGGTGTACAATAGCATCCGCTTCTTTGAAGCGGCATCCTGCAAAATCCGTTTTTCGCAGGTAAACGGCGTTCCTCGTCGGAAATGCCGCCCTTTGCCGACTGACATTTTTTTAATCGTATACGGAGGATATCTTCATGGCTGTTTCCGGAATCATTTTTCAGATGATTACACTGTTTATCATGATGTTCGCGGGCTATGCTTCTGCCCGCGCGGGGCTGATTACGCCGGATTTCCGGCGGGGGCTTTCTTCGCTGGTTTTAAGCACGGCGTTCCCCTGCTGCATTGTCGCGTCTGTTCTGCAAAGCGGAGGCGCGCCCGGCGACATGGTCTCCGCGCTCGGCGTAAGCGTCGCGTTTTTTGCGCTGATGATTGCGCTGGCGGCTCTCCTCGTGCGCGTCGTTCCGACGCCTGTTCAGGAGCGCAATCTTGACCAGCTGCTGCTCGTGTTCACCAATCTGGCGTTTATGGGCATCCCGATTATTCAGGCTCTCTACGGCGTAGAGGGCGTTGCGATGCTGTCGATGTTCCTGCTCGTGTTCAACTTCCTCGTGTTCACCTACGGCGTCATGCTGCTCGACGGCAACGGGAGCATCAACTTCAAGCAGCTGATTAACCCCGGCGTCGTTTCCGCGCTCATCGCGCTGCTCTTCGGTCTGACCGGATGGCGTCTGCCCGCGCCGGTGGAAAGCGCGCTGTCCTCCATCGGCTCTATCAATACCCCGATGGCGATGATGATTATCGGCGCATCCCTTGCGCACAGCGATATCCGCGCCGCGTTCTCCAAGCCGCGCCTGTACCGCGTTGCGCTGCTGCGTCTGATTGTCATGCCGCTGGTCTTTATTGCGCTGTCGCTGGTCGTGCCCATCAGCCGCATGCTGGCGGGTATCTGCGTCATCGTCGCCGCCATGCCGATTGCGGGAAATTGCAGCATGCTTTCCGATATCTATACGCCGGAGGACATGACCTCCGCCCACGCCGTCATCGTCACTACCCTGCTCAGCGGCGTCACCCTGCCGCTGCTGGTCATAGTGATGAGCCTTGTGGGGCTGGGCTGATATCCCTTTTCGTTTTCCGCCGCGCGGGTTTTCGCCCGCGCGGTATTCTTTTGCCCTTTCACACACTTCCAAAACCTGCTATAATACCCCTATCAAGTACAATCAAAGGAGAGCGATTCCCATGCGCGCATATGAACGACTGCTCAAATATGTTTCCGTCTATACCACGTCCGATCCGGACTCCGCAACCGTCCCCAGCTCCATGCGTCAATATAATCTGGCGCATCAGCTCGTGGAAGAATTGAAGGCTCTTGGTCTTGAAAATGTCCACGTCGATGAAAACTGCGTCGTCTACGGCTGGCTGTCCGCGACGGCGGGCTGTGAAAAGCAGCCCGCGCTCGGCTTTATCGCCCATATGGATACCGCGCCGGACTGCGCCGGCGAAAACGTAAAGCCGCAGATCATCGAAAACTATGACGGCGGCGACGTGCTGCTCGCGGGCAGCGGCGAAAAGCTCAGCCCCGCCGCGTTCCCGACGCTCAAAAAACTGGCGGGCATGACCCTTATCACCACCGACGGCACGACGCTGCTCGGCGCGGACGATAAGGCAGGCATTGCGGAAATCATGACCGCGCTGGAATCCATCATCAGCGAAAAGAAGCCGCACGGAAAGCTCTGCATCGCCTTCACGCCGGATGAGGAAGTCGGCGCGGGCGTCGATCACTTCGACGTCGAGAAATTCGGCGCGGTGTATGCCTATACCGTGGACGGCGGCGAGGAGGGCGAAATCGCCTATGAAACCTTTAACGCCTGTTCCGCGGAGGTTGCCGTCGAGGGCTTGAGCGTGCATCCCGGCTCTGCCAAGGATACCATGATTAACGCCGCGCTGGTCGCTATGGAGTTCAACGCGCTGCTCCCCGCGGCGGATATCCCGCGCCTGACCGAGGGCTATGAGGGCTTCTTCCACCTGTGCGATATGAGCGGCGACGTCGAGCATGCCAAGCTGCATTATATCGTCCGCGACCATGACCGCGCCACGTTTGAGATGCGCAAAAAGACGCTCGAACATGCCGCCAAGACCATCAACGAAAAGTATGCCCGCGAGGTCATTCGCCTGACCATCAAGGATAGCTATTATAATATGGCGGAAAAGATTGCGCCGCATATGGAGCTGATTGAAAACGCTAAGCGCGCCTGCGAAAAGGCGGGCATGAAGCCGTTCATCGAAGCCGTGCGCGGCGGAACAGATGGCTGCCGCCTGTCGTTCATGGGTCTGCCGACGCCGAACCTCTGTACCGGCGGATTCGCTTTCCATGGACCGTATGAGCATATCGCCGTGGAGAGCATGGATCGCTGCGCGAAGATGGTCGAATACCTCATGCTGGGCGAATAAAACTCTCTTTAAACCGCCGCGAAGCGGAGAAGGGAGTCTGAGGGACATTGTCCCTCAGGCAGGGTTTGGGGCAGCAGCCCCATCGTAATCCCCCATGCGCAGCATAAAAAAACGGGAGTCAGGGAGCGAAGCGTCCCCTGACTCTGACTAAGCCTGTTTTACCTGCGTTTGCCAAGTCCCCCCCTTTAAACCGCCGCGAAGCGAAGATGGGGCTTGGGGATTGGAGTTACGCGCCCGCTGTGCGGGATTCAGCGTGACGGAAATCAAAACGGATTCTACATAAAAACAGCCGGATTGAGCTTGAAGCTCCGTCCGGCTGTGCTGGTATTTTATGCCAGCATGAATGAACGCAAACGGTTCCGAGTCAGGTCACGCCTCGTTCCCTGCGCCCTTCCTCCACTTTGCGGCGGTTTAAACGCTTATATTTCCGGTGCCATTCGTCCGGCATAGACGCCGCCAAAGACCCGAAGCCCCGCGGCGCATCCGTCAAAGGCAAAATCCGCAACGCGCGTCGTGGTCGGCATTTTGACAAACGCCAATCGCGTACAGCCGAAAAACGCCATTCGTCCGACGGCACTCGTTCCCCAAGGCAATGTCACCTGCGTCAGATTTTCACAGCCCGCAAACGCGCTGTCGTCGATTTTTTCCAAGCCGCGCTCAAAGCTGACGCTGACAAGCTGGCGGCAGCCGAAGAACGCGCTTTCCCCGATTTCGCTTACACCGCCGCCAATGACCAGCTGCTCAAGCGTACCGTTGGCAAAGAACGCCTTGGGCGCGATTTTCGTAATCCTCCTGCCGCACAGCTCTGTCGGAATCTCGACGCGGTGCGGCGCGCTCTGCCTTGCGCCGGTGACGGTCAGCGTGCCGTCCTCCTCTTCCCGCAGAACAAGGTCTTCATCGTCCTGCCAGCTTTGGGAATCAAAGGTCAGCCCGTTGAGCTTGGCATATTGCTGAGCGGGCGCTCCCTCCGCGCCGTAGAGCTTCAATTCCTTGCTGCATCCAAAGAACGCGCCGCCGCCGATCTGCACAACGCTGTCCGGAATATCCACGCGCTTGAGCGCCGCGCATTTGGAGAAGCTGCTCGGTCCGAGCTGCACAACGCCCGGCTCGATGCGCACGCGCTCCAGCTGGCTGCATTTGGCAAACGCCAGCGTACCCACGCGCTGAACGCCGCCGGGAATGATGACCCTGCGCAGATGCGTGCAGCCGGAAAACGCCATCTCGCCAATCTGCTTCAGTCCTTCGGGCAGGATGACGCGCCGCAGCTCCGAACAGCCTTCAAACGCCCTTGGCGCAATGGCGGTCACGGTGCATGCGCCCGCCTCGAACTGGATATCCAAATCATCCGCCTGTCGGTCGATACAGCGCACGGCGGTCAGCGTTCCGTCTCCGTTATCGGCAAAATCCATGACATGCCGCCCGACCATCGCGCAGGCAGACGCAAAGTGCGCATTCTGCGCCGGACGCCAACCCCCCTCCACAGGCGCACTGAAGCTGTCCTGACCAAGCATTCTGTCGTCCTCAAAGGGCGGTTTTCTCATCAGCATGTCGATTCCTCCGCAATTGTCACATTGTTCTTTATTATAGCATCGCGCGCATAGGCTGACAATCCCACTGGCAGGAACTTTTCGGGCAATTTTTTTCGTTTCTCTCTTGACAATCGTTCCGCTCGGATTTATCATAGTGATATCAAAAAGATATCATTTCAACCTTTGAAAGGAGCGTTTGCCATGTCTGAAAAGAAATCTACCGTTCTCCGCGCCGTTCCGGATGAGCGCGTTGCGCCGCATACCAACGGCATGCCCGTCATGATTGCCCTGATTCTGTCGCTCATCGTCCTGACCGGCGGGTTTATCCTCGGCTGTGTCCATTCCGACGCTTTTTACAGCATTCTCCTGATTGTTCTGGGCATCACCAGCTGGATTGTCTGCCCCTTCATCATCGCCGGACTCAAGGTCGTCGCGCCCAATCAGGCTCTCGTTCTGACCCTGTTCGGCAATTATTACGGAACGCTCAAAACGCCGGGCTTCTACTTTGTGAACCCGTTCGTCGTTTCCAATGCGCCGTCCAACAAGGGTGCGCCGTCTTCCGTCAGCCTGCAAAACGGCTCGGTTTCTCTCAATACGGCGGATTCGGGCAGCAAGAAGATTTCGCTCAGAACCCGCACACTGAACAACAACAAGCAGAAAGTCAACGACGCGCTCGGCAACCCGATCATCATCGGTTCGGTCGTCATCTGGCATGTCGCCGACCCGACCCGCGCCGTCTTTGCGGTCGATAATTTTGAGGATTACCTCTCCATTCAGTGCGATTCGACCATCCGAAACATCGCCCGCCTGTATCCGTATGACTCCATGAAGGACGGCGACGATGAGGACGACGGCGAAAAGACCCTCCGCGGTTCGAGCAGCGAGGTTTCTGAAATCATGCAGAATGAGCTGAGCCAGCGCGTTGCCGACGCGGGTTTGGTCATTGAGGATGTCCGCATCACGACGCTCGCGTATTCCGACGAAATCGCCGCGGCGATGCTCCAGCGTCAGCAGGCGGTCGCCATCATCGCCGCACGCCAGAAGATTGTCGAAGGCGCGGTCAGCATGGTCAAGATGGCAATCGACCAGCTGAGCGAGGACGAGGTCGTCGTATTGGATGAAGAACGCAAGGCGGCGATGGTTTCCAACCTGCTGGTCGTTCTCTGCGGCAATAAGGATGCGCAGCCCATCGTCAACAGCGGCAGCCTCTATTGATGAGGGGGGTGATTCTCCGTGGTCAGCAAGCCGCCGCTCACGCCGGAAGAACTGGATACGCGCGAGGCGGAGCTTACCGCCCGCCTTGCGCGCATTGAAGAATTGGAAGCCCAAGCCATCCGTCGGGAAAAAGCCGCCAAGGAACGCGAAAAAGCGAAGAAGCAGGTGCTTCTCCGCCTTTCGCCTTCTCTTTGGGATGATATTGCCGCATGGGCAGAGGACGATTTCCGCTCCATCAACGCGCAGATTGAGTTCCTTTTGACCGAAGCCGTCCGCCAGCGGAAAAAAGGGGAACACTGAGGCTTCTCCGCCTAAAGCCTTCCTTATGCCCTCTCCTTATTCAGTATTCCGCCTTGGCGCGCATCAGCACAACGCCCTGCGGAACAGCCCCCGCCGTCACATTCAGCTCACCGACCGGCTGAAGCCCCTCCGCGCCCATCAGTTTAAGGAACAGCTCAACGCCCGCAATCGGATAGGTGCAGTGCGCCGTCTTATAGTGCATCGGGATGACGCATTTCGGGTGCGCATAATCGATGATGTCCTTCGCTCCCTGCGCGTCAATCGTATAAAAGCCGCCGACGGGAATCATCATCACATCCGCATCCGTAATCATGTCCAGCGCGGCTTCGCCCGGCATGCAGCCCTGATCGCCCATATGCACGACCTTTAAATCGTCGATATAAAAGACGCGCACAATGCTGTTTCCGCGCAACGCGCCGTTCCGGTCGTCATGATAAGACGCAATCGCCTGTGTGATGACGCCGCCGACCTGCCCGGGATACGCCCTGCGGACGACAATCGGCTTTCCCTCCAGCATGTCCACGTTGTTATGATCATGGTGTTCATGGCTGACGGTCGCCATATCGCAGGGAATCTTCATCATCCGAATGCCGACGCTCTCGTCGTATGGGTCTGTAACCACTGTCGTTCCGCTCTCTGCGGTCATGCGAAAGCAGGCATGACCAATCCACTCAATTTTCACGCCGATGACCTCCTTTTTCCATGTACCATTCCGCAATCAGCGCGCCCGCCTCACGCATGCCGCTTTCGTCCTTACGGCGGAGCTGAGCCGCCGCGCGCGCGCGGATTCCAGCCATTCCCATCAGAATATGCGCATCATCCTGACTGAGCAGCCGCAGGGTTTCCAGCACGAGCCTGCGTCCGTCTGCCGTCAGCGGCGCATCCTTCCTTCGCGTCAGCCGCACCGAAAACGCCGCGGCTGACGCTTTT
This sequence comes from uncultured Eubacteriales bacterium, assembly GCA_900548125.1. Classification (GTDB taxonomy): domain Bacteria; phylum Bacillota; class Clostridia; order Christensenellales; family Aristaeellaceae; genus Ventricola. The sequence goes on along the minus strand of URJN01000025.1, from coordinate 3,854 downwards.
TCTTCGTCCCAATCCGTTATCCGAACCGCCTGCCCGCATGCGCCGCATAACGCGCTCAGTGTGCTGTCCGTCGGCGTCAGAAGGAGCAAGCCGTCCCTTTCCTCCGCCGCAAACCCAGCCGTCCGGCAGGCATTAAGAATCGTCCGCACATCGCCGCATCGCCGTGCGGCGTCGCTGACTAGCAGCGCGCCGCCCTCCGGCAGAAAGCGCACAAAGCCGCGCCCTCCTGCGGCGAATATCGCCTCCCGCGCCCTGGCGCGGATGGTCTGTGCGCTTACAGCCGCCATGAGATCGTCATTCGGGATGCGCCCGTGCGCTCTCCCCCGACAAACACATCGTAATCCAGCTTCATTTCGCCGCCGTTGTCCGTGCGGATGACCTCGGTTTCCCGCGTGTAGACCGCGACGGGAATTTCACCGTATATCGTGGAATAGACGCCGGGCGTGCGCTCGCCGGGCTGAAACCGGAGCGAACCGGTCATCTCGCCCATCCGCCGCATCAGGATGCAGCCCGCCTCCTGAGTCAGCCAAATCGTTGCGCGAACGCCTTCATCCACCTGCTCATATCTCAGCTCGACGCCGTTTTCGCTCTCCCGCAGGATGCCGCGATGCGCCGTTTTTGTTTCGCGCTTTTCTCCGTCCGCATCCGTCGTCACCGTGACGACGCGCAGGCGTATTTTCTGTTCATTCATGGATACGCTCCCCTTCTTTTCCCGCTCCAAGTGGAATGATGCCCGCCGCTATCAGCAGCGCGGCGGCGCACAGCGCAAAGGCATACACCGGCTTCACGAGCGTTTCTCCCGTCACCGGATAGCAGCAGCCGCCCGCCGCCGCAAACAGCACGATGCACGCGGGCAGACGAAGCTCCGGTTCCGTCAGAATCGCCGCCAGACACAGCATGCTGCCCGGAAGCCACATGCCCACGCCCGCGCCGGGACAGCAGACCATCGCGCCGACCGAAAGAATCCATGCCCGCTTCATCGCAGACATCTCTTTATTTCCCCAAAGCCACGCGCACAAGCCGATATACGCCGCCAGCGCGCCGAACGCCATGCCGTGCGAAAGCTCGACAAAATGCGCCTGCGTGTAAAACTCCGACGCATTGGTCAGCGAATCCAGCATGGGAACCTGCCTGAGCATGAAATACTCCGGCATTTCCTCCATCGCCGCACGCGGGAACACGGACGCGAAATTCGGCACGCCCGCCGCGTACTCCGGCAGAGCAAACGGCGCATTCAGCAGGCTCGCAAACGCCTTCCCCGCAGGCATGCCGCCGATGATTGCCGGAACGCACGCCAGCAGCACGACCGCACAGCCCGCCGCGATATGCACAGGCTTCACGCTGTCCTTTCCGCCCAGCCAGCATACCAGCGGAATCGCGTATAACGCCGCGCCGCTGACCGCCACCGCCGCGCCGTAAAGCAGCATCGCGGCAAGCGGATGCTTCTTTTCATCCAGAAGCGTCAGCGATATGCCCAGCAGCAGCGCGGACAGCACCTCAATCTGCGCCGCACAGCCCGCCGCGAGAAAGCCCTGCGGCAGAATCACGCACAGCGTCAGCAGAACCTCCGCACGCCAACCCAGCTCATGGCGATCCGCCGCATAGGCGGCAAGCACAGCCAGCGCGAGGAAGCAGACGATGCACAGCAGCTTGAGCATATACAAATCATAAATCGGTCCCCGCGTTACGGCATACAGCACGGTCAGCGCAGGCGCGGAGAGATTCAGTGACGATTCCGCCGCCAGTGCAGCAGCGTCCATCTGACGCACGAGCGGAAGCACCTGCTCGACGAACAGGCACGTTTTCTGATTGATTCCCAGCAGCAGAATGACCAGTCCGGCGGTCAGCAGAAGCTGCCGAATCGCCAGCCGGATAAAGCTCTTTCTGTAAAGCGCGGTCTGCATCAGCAGCACTGCCGCGTGCGCCGCCGCCGTCATGACGATAAACAGCGCACGGTTGCTCCATCCTCCGATGTCGTTGAGGTTGCTCAGCGGGCCGGAGGAAACGTTATACAAGGCCAGCGCACCTGCCAGCAGCGCGGCAAGCACCGCGCCCGGCAGCAGGCTGTGCCGATCGGCGAACGCCTGCACCGCCTCTATTTGCTTTTTCATGCCGCCTTTCCTCCTTCCGCTTTCAATTCAGCGCGGCTTCGGCGCATCTTCCGGAGAAGATCCCGAGAGACCACAACCAGCGCGGCGAGCATCATCAGCCCCAATACGCGCTCATCGACCGGTCTTTGCCGCGTCAGAATCGGCATATAGCTCATCAGCGACGCGCCCACAACCAGCAGCGGCATGAACCGGCGATTCCTGTATCTCGCCGCGTAGAGGATGGAGAGCATATCCGCAAGGAAGAAATAGCGTTCGTGAATTTTGGGCATGACAAACGGCAGGAAGATGGCGAAAAACAGTGCCAAATCCAGCGTCATATCCGGCGTGACTTCCTTCGCGTGCGTCAGCCAGTAAAATACGACCAGCAGCGTCAGCAGCACGCAGGCATAGAGAGCGGCATTCTGCATCATCGGCATGAGGTCATCGCGCAGATAGGGATTCGCGCTGTCCTTGCTCACCCCGTCGATATAACGCATCCATGTGTATTCCTGACTGTTGGAAAAGAGCATCATCGGGAAAAACGTATACAGGTTCGGCGCGTTATACGTCAGCCTGTCGTAATACTGCCCCATGGACTGATTGGCGTAGACGCTCAGCGCATCCATAAACGGTCTGCCCGCAAGCAGTGCCGGAATCATCGTCACCAGATACGCCGCCGCAAAAACCAGCGCATGCTTGGGCTTGTATTCTCCATGAATCAATCCCAGCAGCACAATCGGGAAAAAGAAGATGGTCTGGAGCTTAAAGGCAAACGCAAGCGCGAGCATCGCCGCGGACAGCGCGGGTCTTTTCGTCTTGACGAGATACAGGCTCAAAACAATGAAGCAGACATAGACCGTATCGCACTGACCCCAGCATGCGCCGTTAATCAGCACCGTCGGCAGCACCGTCACGATGAGAAGCACCGGAACCTTCGCCTTTTCCGACGCAAAATAACCCGCCGCCTGCATCATCGTCAGCGCAAGCCCGTAATCAAAGAGGACGGTGAACAGCTTCACCAGATACAAATCCTTGAGCGGTGCTTTGGAAATCAGGAGCAGCACATATTGATAAATCAGGTTGTAATCCCCGACGTTTTCGCCCAGCGTTTTAAATCCGCCCGTCCGGAAAACATCCAGCCAGCCGACCAGAAAGGACTGGTAATCCGACGAAACATAATCCAGCAGGTACACCCTCGACAGAGCCGTCACGCAGACGATGGAGCAGGTCAGCCCCAGCTCTCCCGCCGTCGGCTTTTTCAGCTTCACAAAGCCGCAGAGCATGATGCCCGCCGCCAGCGAAAACAGCGCGGAAATCGCCGCCGTCTGCCCCCATGAGCCGGCATATTCCAGATTCGCATGAATATACAGCATCTGAACCGCGAACAACACCATCGCTGCGGCGGTACAGACGGCGTATGCGCGTTTTGAACTGCTTTTTTCCATCATTATCCCCCTAAAAGCTCCTTTTTTCCTAATCATTATATCATACCGCGCAAAGCCGCACAACCGCGCAGAATGTGCTTCCTCCGTTAAACTGGCATGGTTAAAAACTCACGAACTGGCTCTTTACGGCATGCCAGATTGTGTTATAATGCACTCATACAAACGAGCTGAACCTGCCTGCATATCCGGCAGGGCTTGTGAATCTTTCAAATTCCGCTCACGCGGGCGGTTCTGCTCAATTCCCCAGAAAAAAAAGCGGACTGAGCCCGCCTTCACCTCCGCCGAAGTCTGCCACGCATCAAAGTCTTGCTCACGCGGG
>URJN01000024.1 GCA_900548125.1 uncultured Eubacteriales bacterium | reverse complement strand
CGCCAAACGGGCGCCGTAAACGCTCGGAAAGCCCTTTGGTGGGGCGATGGGGCAAAGCCCCATATCCACAAATGCTTAGTTATTTGTTTCTTGAAATGTTCGGTTTAAGCTTGACAGCCCCTGTCATGCAGTTACAGAGCTGCTTTGAATGCTTCAAAGAATTCCGGACAACTCCAGTTTCCGCATCCGCTGACCGTGTCACCGGAAACGCCGAGCTGGAGCTTTAACCCGTTGCTGAGCGTCGCGGTCAGGGTCTGCTTGTGCGAAGATGTGTCCGTGGATTTGAGATATGCGTGGTCGAGCAGCACGGCGATGGCGTCGTTCGCCGCGTCTCCCGTCAGCGTGCCGACGTCGGAGAGCGTCAATTCGGTCACCAGCCCTCGGACGGAGAACGTATCCTCCAAGCCCTGTCCGCCGGGACCCCTGCCCGCGTAGCTGACGCGCTGGAAAAGGCGCATCTTGCCGTCAACCTCCGCCGCGACAGCCGTGCTTGCATCCAGTCCGGAAACGGCATAAATCGCTGTACCCTCGCCGGAAACATTGGAAAGACCGCTGCTGAACGCATCGTCCTCCGCCAGAGACGGCGTATCGCTGAACGCGGCGATGCTTCCGACGGCATCGCCCACCAAGGACGAATCGACGTTCTTCGGCGCGGTCAGCATGCGGTAAACGCAGCCGTTGACTGCCACCAGCGGAATATCGCCGTCAGCTGCGGCGAAAAGCGAGTTTTCGCTCGGCGCGACGGATTTGACGCGCGCGCTGCTGCCGACGTCCGCGACGCGCACGCTGTGATCAAGCGTATGGTCGCCCGCAGCGATGGAGCGGATGGCGACGGGTTCCGCCGCCTGTGTCTGCGCCCCGTTCAGCCGCAGAACGACCATGCCGACGCAGGCGATGGCGAGCGCGGCACAGCTCATTGCCGGTACAAAGCGGCGCACGGACGCCCTTCGCGGCGTCGTTTTTTCTCTTGCGGCGGTTAAGATGCGCCGCTTCATCATTTCATCCGCATGCAGACCGGAGAGCATCTCGTCGGCAATGGGTGCGAGCTGCTCGAGCTTATTCATGTCATTCACCGGTTGCTTCCTCCTTTAAAAGGCTTTCCAGTTTTTTTCTTGCTCTGGAAAGGCGGCTGGAAATCGTCCCTTCCGGAAGATCGAGCATCTGCGCGATCTCCGCTATGCCGAGCCCCTGATAATAGTGCAGCAGAATGGTTTCGCGGAACGCGGCGGGCAGCTTGTGAATCGCCCGCATCAGCTCGGCTTTTTCCTCCCGCTGTTCAAGGGTTTCATCCTGTGCGGGCATGATATCAAGACTCGGCGCGCCAAGCACGACGCGCTTGAGCCACGCGCTGCGCCAAAGGTCGCGGCAGCAGTTGACCGTCACGCGGAGCAGCCACGCTTTTTCGCGCCCCGGGGCGATGTTTTCCCCGCGCGTATAGAGCTTGATAAACACATCCTGACAGACATCCTCGGCTTTTTGTTTATCCGCCAGATAAAAATACGCCATGCGCAGTACGTCATCGGCGTATTGCGCGTAGAGCTGTTCGAACTGCTCGGTAAACTCAGGCGTCTTTGCGCTGCTTTCCAACCGTTTCACTTCCTACCCTCATGTATCAAGACGAATGAAGCCGACGTTTTCATCCGTTCAAATGCAAGATTTTTAATAAAAAGATTATACATGAAAGCCTCTGCTTTCGCAAGGCTTGCGCCGCTGGGAAAAATTAAGACCCTGTTCATTTTAAAACCGTTTGCCAAAAACCGCCGAGAAGCAAGGCCTGCGAAAAAAAGAGGTCATTCCCCTTTTGAAAGGAGAATGACCCAAAGAGCTTAGAAGCTGCGTCCGCCGCCGCCGCCGCGGGAAGAACCGCCGCCGAAGCTGCCGCCGGAGCTGCGTCCGCCGCCAAAGCTGCTGCCGCCGCCAAAGCTGCTGCCGCCGCCAAAGCTGCGCCCGCTGCCGCCGCCGCGGGAAGAACCGCCGCCAAAGCCGCCGCCCATCGGCGGGCGCGGACCGCGCGGAGGACGAGGCGGACGAGGACCGCCGCCCATCGGGGGACGCGGATCGCGCGGGGGACGGCGGTTTCCGTTGTTGCGTCCAAAGAGCCAGCCGAGGAACAGGAAGTTCAGACAGCCGCCGCGTTTGGGCGCGAGCGCGTTGAATACGATGCTGATGATGATGTAAACGAAGATAGCACCGATGAGGAATTCAAACATCGATCCACCTCCATCACTCGAACTGCCGGAGCTGCTGGAATTGCCGGCATTGTAATTGCTGCTTCCCGTCGTGTTTGTGTCGGTCTGGGAAGAAGCGAGCCTGAGCGTCTTGCCCTTGGCGCGGGCGAGATACTGGCAGACGTCCTTATACAGGCTGACCATGCCGTCTTCAAATTCATTGTCGGCAAAGTAGCTGATGTTGTCGTCGATGAGATCGCCGCATTTGGAGCCGCTCATCACGCGGTCGATGCCCCTGCCTGTTCCGATTTGAATCTGGCGGTCACCGCGCGCGAGAAGAACGACAACGCCGTTGTTTTCGCCTGCCTGACCGATGCCCCACGTATTGATGAGGTCGGTCGCGTAATCGGCGGGATCCTGTCCGTCAAGGAAATCAACGACGACGGCAATCGCCTGAATGCCGGTCGCGTCCTCAAGCGCGGAGCCGTAATTGGCGATGACGCTCATGCTCGAATTGGAAAGCACGGAGCCGTCATAGTCATAGGCGTAAGCAAATTCGCGGGGTTTGCTCGGCACGGATGCCGATGCGCCCACGGCAAGGCAGAGAAGCAGAGCCAAAGCCGTGAACAGAGCCATCAGTTTTTTCATTTTTCCTTCCTTTCCGGGGTTTGCGTCAGGGCTTTGCCCCAGAACGCCCCCTTAGATCCCCTCGTACATGTCCGGCTGAGCGAGAAGCCCCTTGGTCGGGAGCTTTTCGTAAAGCGTTTCAGCCTTCTGCGCCTGCTCGTTGTAGGCGCGGGCTTCCTGACGCAGGAAGCTGCCCTGCTCGGAGAAGGTATCCGCCGCGCGGGTGAGCATCGTTGCGTTTTCGCCGGTCAGCGAATCGGAAACCTCGTCAATCAATGCGCTGACGGCGACGGTCAGCTGCTGGTCTGCACGGCTGATGTCGCGTGCGGTTTTGGCTTTCTTCATCGCGGTGAGGGCATCGGCTACGTCGTTGAGCGTCGCCTGCTTTGCACCGCCGCGTTCGGAAACGGTTACGATGTTGTTGGCGGCACTGATGCGATCCTCCACAATGGACTGCACGTCGCCCTGACGGATGAACGCCTTCGGCGTTACATTTTGCAGCGCACGGAAGTTGCCGACGAACAGCGACAGAATCAGCAGCACAGCCATCGCGGCAATGCCCGCCTTCTGAGAGAGCGCGGCAAGCCCCTTGGACTGCTCCTGCTTACCTTTGGAGGACTGGTTTTTGGGCGTCTGCTGCTGCTTCGGCGTTGGCTTTTGTGCGGTCTGGGTTGCGGTAGCGGGCATAATCAAACACCTCTTTCTGAGTTCTGCCGTGCGCGGCGAATCTGCTGCTGCTCGGCGAGGGATTGCTCGATGTCGTGCAGCTCGTCAAGCAGCGCGTCGGCGGTCTGCTGAGCACGCTGGCGGTCGTCGCTTTCGCCGCTGGCGTCGGAATAGGCGGAGGCTTGAGCGTTCAGCTCCTTTGCGCCGCTGCGGATGCCGCGCTCTGCCTGTGTGTTGAATTTCTGCTGCATGCGCAGGCTGTCCGTGGCGCGGGCAAGCCCCAGCGCGGCTGCCATCTGGCTTTTCCAGAGCGGGATGGTTACTTCCAGCGCACTTTGCAGCTTGGCGCAGGTGGTTTCGTCGCTTGCCTGAACAGCGCGAATCTGCGCGGCAAGCTGGGTGGAGGCAATCTGCGTGATGCGCAAATCCTGTACGCGGCGTTCCATTCGGGCGATATCCTGCGGATTTTCGCCGCGCTCCTTTGCCTGACGGATGGCTTCATCGCCGATGACGATGAGCGAGCAAAGCTCGCGGTAAAGCCCTTCGTTGCGCTCATAGAGCCTGTCGAGCAATGCGCTGTCGCGCATGAGCGCAACCCGTCGGTCGGTCATTTCGTCCGCGCAGGCGTTGATTTTGGGAACCGCCCTTTCGTAGGATGCGCGAACCTCTGCCAGCGGCGAGGCACTGCCGAACATCCTGCGCAGAAACCCCTTTGCCTCAGAAGTAAAGGAGCAGGAACGAATCTGCTCGGCGAGCGTCTGCATGACGCCTTCCAGCGGCTTGATATCCTGCCGGAGCATCTGCTCCAGCGCGATATCCGTAAAGGCTCCCATTTCTTTTTGAGCGCGTGCGCCAAAGCCCATCACGGCGGCGTTGTCGCGGATATTGAGACGGGAAGCCATTTCTTCGATGCGCTGACGGGTCTGCGGGTCGAGCTGTTCCTTTTCCGGAACGACGCCCTGCTCGGGCACGAGCGCGAATTGGGAAAACTCACCCATTTACTTTTGATCCCCCTTGGCAAAGAGCGAGGCGAACGGATCATCCTCCTGAGGGGCTGCTTTTGTATCGGTGAATGTGTCGCTGTCGGCGGTCAGTCCGTCGCTCTTGAGCATATCGGTCAGCACATCCATTTCGCTTTCCAGATTGATGAAGCGGAATTCGTTGAGCGCGTCGAGCTGCTTATGGAAGGCGGACTGCACGGCGCTGACGGCATCGCTGATGCGGGATGCGATGTTCTGGCTGGAGCCTGCATTGACCTCGCTTTCCAGCTGAGCGCGTGCGTTCAGGAGCTTGAGTGTCGCGGGCAGGTAATAGCGCAGGAACGTGCGCAGAGAGGAGAGCATATTGGGCTGTTCTTCCAGCCGCTGAAGGATGACGCGGCAGGTCGATTCGATGTCCTCGATTTGCGCGGAGAGCTTCGGGTCGGCGATGGCGTCGTTGGCGGCGGCAATCTGGTTAAGCTGAGCGCGCGCTTCGCGGATGAGCGCGTCCACCTCGGCGTTGCCGGATTTCGGCGCGGTTTCTACCTCAATCACGCGGTCGGGGAACTTTGCCTTGCCGACGGCGAAGGCGATGCAGCCCACGCCCGCGGCGAGCAGATAGCTGGGAATCGTGCCGATGCCCGCCGTCAGCGCAACAGCCATCACGCCGCATCCCGCGAACAGGAACGGCGCACCGGAACGAACGGTTTTCTTTTCCATATCCAACATCCTTCCTTATCGTATTCCTGTTTTTTCGTCAATCCTCGTCATTGCGGAATGCAGCGGAGACCATCGCCTGCGTCGGCATGGCGTTGTAGATCTTCCACTGGCTGATGAACGCGCTGTCGATATCAAATCGGACGAGAACGGTTCCGCCTGCCGGAATGCCGACGTCCTTGAGCGTCGTGCCGTCGGCATAAACCAGCTTGTTGGTGTCCGTATACAGACCGAAGGCGACGGTCGGATCATAGGCGTCCACGTCCGTGCCGTTGGTCAGGCGGCAGATGACATAAACGTCGCCCGCGGCGTCCGTTTCAATCGTCGAAACCGCTTCCAAATCCTTGCTGGCGTATGCCGCATCTACCGCCATGTAGTGGATATCATAAGATATGTCCGTGATGGTCGGCAGAACGGGGTTGCCGCTCTCATCCGGCTCGAAGGAGACGATGTCAAACAGATAACCGTCCTCATCGGGTCCGACGAAGTAGGGCCAAATCTGCGAGATTTCGCTGGTGGAGAGAATCGTTTCGCCGTTCTGTAAATCGAACGTGCCGTTTTCCAGACAGATAACGGTCGAAGAATTGTTGTGAATCTGCGCGAAACAGTACGCCAGATAGTATTGCCCGCTCTGCACGATGTTGCAGGATTTCTGGACGACAACGCCCTCGCTGTCACCCAGAGCGGGGACGGCGGCAAACAGGACGAGCAGCGCAAGAATGAGCGCGGCAGCAGCTTTTTTCATGGGAAAAATCCTCCGTTTAAAGCAGGGCTGAGGCGCTTTGCGCCGCCCGATTTTCAGCTGGATGTAGATGGGAGAAAAACTCCTGTGAATGATAAAAAGTATATCATGTTTTGCGCCTGCCTGCAAGCAGACGGGAGCTACATTGTTACGCAAAACACAAAAAAACATCATCAGGAGAGGTAAATTATCAGAAAGAATCGAAGCGGGGTGACCGCTGTTTGCCGATGACGGGTTCACGCGGATGGACGGCGACATTTCGCTTTACAGAAATCTGTTTTTCGTATATCATAATCTATTACAAAGACAGAAACATCCATGACGTCATTGCGGCTGCATAAAGACGCGGAAGAAGCCGACGAATACGAACGCCGAACCGTCTCAGCCGTTCAACCTGCGCGCCGGAGAGAGTAAAGGAGATCTTTATGCCAAAGTGGACACAGCAGCAGCAGACTGCCATCGAGGACAGGGGACACAGCCTGATTGTCTGTGCGGCGGCAGGCTCGGGCAAGACCGCCGTGCTGGTCGAGCGCATCGTTCGGCTTGTGCGGGAGGGCTTCCCGATTGACAGGATGCTCGTAGTGACGTTTACCAACGCGGCGGCGGGCGAAATGCGCCTGCGCATCGGCGAAGCACTGGGTAAAGCTGCGAGAGAGGAGCCTGCGCTCGGCGAACAGCTGATGGCGCTTCCGCGGGCAAGCATCTCGACGCTGCACCGCTTCTGCGGCAATCTTCTGCGCGAAAATTTTCAGGCACTGGGCATCGACCCGGGCTTCCGCATCGGCGACGAGCAGGAGTGCGGCGTGCTGAGCCGTCAGGCGATGGAGGACGCGATTTACAGCTGTTACGAAGTGGGCAGCGACGCGTTTCTCGCCGCGGACAGATGCTATGCGCAGGAAGAGCTTGGCGAGCTGGCGTTTTCGCTGCATCGCTTTATGATGACGCGACCCGACCCGTGGGCGTTTCTGGAGCGTGCGCAGAAGGATGTACGCATCGACGGGCAGACGCTCGAAGCCAGCCCCGCGGCAGAGCTGCTTGCGCAGAGCGCACGCAAGCGGCTGCTCAAGCTCGCGGAAGCCGCCCGCAGAACGCTGGGAATATGTCTTGGCGAAAACGGGCCGACGCATTACGCGGCGGCGTGCGAAACGGATGTGCATTTAGCCGAGAATTTGGCGAAGCAGGCGGAGATGGGTTATACCGCACTGCATATTGCGACGCACAATCTCTCGTTTGCCGCGCTGGGACGAAAGAAAAAGTCGGATATCTTCGACGAAACGCTTGCCGACAGCGTAAAGGCGCGGCGCGACGCGTTCAAAAAGGCAATCGGTGATGTGCAGACGGCGTTTGCGCTCAATCCGGATGACGCAGCGGCGGATATCGAGATGACCGCCGCGCCGCTGGATGGCTTGGCAGAGCTGGTCAAGACCTATGATACGCTCTACGCCGCCGCGAAGAAACAGCGCGGTCTGCTGGATTTTAACGATTTGGAGCATGGCGCGCTCAAGGCACTGGCATTGCCCGATGTCCGCGACGCGCTGAACAAGCGATACCGCTATGTCTTTATCGACGAATATCAGGATTCCAGCGCGATTCAGGAAGCCATCATCGGCAGCTTTGCGCGGGAGGACGGGCTGTTTCTCGTCGGCGACGTGAAGCAGAGCATCTATCGCTTCCGTCAGGCAGAACCGACGCTTTTTCTTGAGAAGGCAAAACGCTTTGATTTGGCAGAGAGAACGCTTGAACGGCGCATTGACCTGCAAAAAAACTTCCGCTCGCGTGCCAATGTGCTGGAGGCGGCGAACGCCGTATTCAGCCGCATCATGCGCGAGGACGAAACGGAAATCGAATACGACGAACGCGAAAAGCTCTTCTGCGGTCTGCCGGCGCGGGAGGATGACCCGCCGGTCGAGCTGCATATCCTGTATCAAGGCGCTGACGAGGACGATGGGGACGAAGACGAGGACAGCCGCGAATGGGCTGCCGTCGAGCGGGAGGCGCAGGTGGTCGCCCGACGCATCCATGAGCTGGTCGGCACGACGTTTTACGACGCCAAAACAGATTCGGAAAGACCCATCCGTTACCGCGATATCGTCATTTTGATGCGCGCGGCGCGGGGAAGCGCACCTCTTGCGGCAGATGTGCTCGGCGCGGAGGGCATTCCCGTGTTCTGCGACGCTGGCGACGGATATTTCGATATTCCGGAAATCCGCGCGATGATGGCACTGCTGAAAAATATCGAGAACGGCGAACGGGATGAGCCGCTGCTTGCGGCACTGAAAGGCCCTGCGATGGGGCTGAGCGAAGCGGAGCTGGCGGCGATTCGCATGGAAACGCCGAATACGAAGATTGCCTTTTGTGAAGCAGTTCGCCATTATCGCGAGGAGATGGAGGACGAGCTGGCGCAAAAGCTCAGGAGCTTTGAGGAAAAGCGGCAGAGATGGCGGCTCTGCGCACGTCATCAGGGTGTGGACAGGCTCATTGAGCGCATCTACGCGGAAACGGGTTTTCTGGCGCAGGCGGGTGCGCTGCCCGGCGGCGCGGCAAGGCAGGCGAACCTGCATCTGCTGACCTCGCGGGCGCGTGCGTTCGTCAGCGCACAGGGCGGCTCGCTGCATGCGTTTTTGCGCTATGCCGAACGGCTTCACGCGGGCGGAGATTCCATGAGTGCCAGTGCAATCGGCGAAAACGAGGACGTCGTGCGCATCATGACGACGCACAAGAGCAAGGGCTTGGAGTTTCCGGTCGTTTTCGTCATGGCACTGGGCAAAAAAATCAGCGGGAAATCCGCGCGTGACCGCATCCTGACGGATGCCCGATTGGGCGTGGGTCTGCCGTGCATCGACACGGAGCTGAACAGCGAGCGCGATACGCTTCTGCGCCGCGCCATACGCGCCAAGGCGGAGAGGGAGCAGCTTGCCGAAGAAGTACGCATTCTGTATGTCGCAATGACACGCGCAAGGGAGCGGCTCATTCTGATGGGAAGCGTCTCGGACGACAAGCCGCCGGAAAAATGGAAAAGCCCCGATATCTCCCAGATGACGACGGGGCTGGATATGGTCGTGCCTGCGCTGGCGGACGGCGGCGCCCATTTCGGCATAGCGAAGGAAGAAATCAGCGCGGATGAATCCCGCTGGAACGTCTTTGCCTACTGGAACGGCACATTCGGCAGCATGGCGCACAGGGATGAACAGCGCGTTCTGCATCTGCTGGAAAAGATTCGCACGGCACCGAAAAACGACGAGCTGATTCGGCTGATGGCGTTTGAAGCGGATAAGAAAGCCGCCGTGCGCAAAACGAGCGTCAGCGTGCTTTTGCGCGATGAAAAGCGTGCGGCGCAGGAGGATGAAACGCCCGTCAGCGATGCGCCGCTCTCCCGCCTGCCGCGGTTCATGGAGGAGAAGCGGATGACGGGCGCACAGATTGGCTCTGCCTTCCACAGGATGATGCGCATGCTGGATTTGGACGCGCTGAAGGCGACGCATGACATGGAGCGCGAAATCAAGGCTCAGCGGGAAAAGCTGCGCAGGGACGGCATTGTCAGCGACGCGGAGCTTTCCGCTGTTCCGGCAGATATGCTTGCGGGGTTCTTTGCCTCACCGCTGGGCGTGCGGCTGCTCAAGAGCGAAGAAGCACATCGTGAATGGGCGTTCACCTATCGTCGCGAAACGGAAGCGGGCGTGCAGCTCTTGCAGGGCGTGATTGACTGCTGCTTTAAGGAAAAGGGCGGCTGGGTGCTGCTGGATTACAAGACGGATTCCGCGTCGGATATCGCGGGTGCGCTTGAGCGGCACAGACCGCAGATTGAGCTGTATGCGCAGGCACTTTCCGGCATCACGGGGATTCCCGTCCGAGAACGGGCAATTTATCTGGTGCGCGCAGGCGCGGGATATCCGGTATAAAATTCACTCAGTGCCTTGACAACGGGGGAAAATAGCGGTATTGTAATCATGGCTTAAAAGGGATGCGTGATACGCAAACCATCGGATGAAAGCAATTGCTTGAACCGAAGAATTTACCGGAGGTGAACAACGTGGACGACTATCCCAGTAGCCTGGCGGGCAAACCCCGAGAACGCCTGGCGCAGGCTGCGCCGCGTTGCTGCTTCCGTGTTCTCCTTAGCCTGTAAAGTCTATGGATTGGATGGCAAACGCTCGGCCGCTCTGGGCTTGCGGTTTTTTACGCCGTTTTTGGGTAAGCCTGCATTTTTCGCAAAACCGGACAACGAAAAATGATAGGAGGTAACCCCCCATGGAAGAAGAAACGCGCAAGGAATTTTTGGAGCTTTTGAAGCTCCTTGACGAAGGCAGATTACAGGAATTTAAGGAGAAGGCTTCGGAATGCCCGCCGGTCGATATCGCCGAGGGGCTGGAGGAGGTTGAGGACGGCGGGCGCGTGCTGCGCGTATTCCGCATGCTGCCCAAGGACATCTCTTCCGACGTGTTTTCCTACATGACCAGCGAGCAGCAGCAGCTCATCGCGGAGAGCGCGACCAACGCCGAGCTGAAAGCGTTGGTTGACGACATGTTCATGGATGATACGGTGGACTTTCTTGAGGAAATGCCCGCCAACGTCGTCAAGAAGGTTTTGCAGAACGCCGATGAAGGCACGCGCAAGACCATCAACCAGTTCCTCAACTATCCGGAAAACAGCGCCGGAAGCCTGATGACCATCGAGTATGTCGATCTGCACGACTACTTCACCGTCCGCAAGGCAATGGATTACATCCGCCGCACGGGTATCGACAAGGAAACCGTATACACCTGCTATGTCATCGACGACCAGCGCAAGCTCGTCGGTCAGGTTTCCCTGCGCAAGCTCATCATCGCGCCGGAAAGTGCCTGCATCCGCGATATCATGGATACCAATATCGTCAGTGCCGTGACGACCGACGATCAGGAAGCCGTTGCCGATGATTTCCGTCGTTACGACCTGACCTCTATCGCCGTCTGCGATAAGGAAAACCGTCTGGTCGGCATCATCACCATCGACGATATCGTTGACGTCATTCAGGATGAGAACACCGAGGACATCAAGAAGATGGCGGCTATCATCCCGAGCGACGAGGATTACATGAAGACCAGCGTCTGGAGCCTCGTTGCCCATCGTCTGCCGTGGCTGATGCTGCTGATGATTTCCGCGACGTTCACCTCGACCATCATCACCCATTTTGAAACGCTGCTTTCCGGCGCAGTGCTGCTGACGGCATTCATCCCGATGCTGATGGACAGCGCGGGCAATTCCGGCAGCCAGACCTCCGTTACCGTCATCCGCAACCTTGCGCTGGGCGAAATCGAAATGAAGGATTGGCCCCGCGTACTGGTGAAGGAAATCGGCGTTGCGGTTGTCGCGGGCGCAGCACTTGCCGTGGTCAACTTCCTGCGCATCATCATCTTTACCAGCACGAGCACGATGATTGCCGCCGTCGTTTCCATTACGCTGTTCTGCACGGTCATCATCGCGATGATTGTCGGCTGTCTGCTGCCGATCGGCGCGAAGCGGCTTGGCTTTGACCCGGCTGTGATGGCAAGCCCGATGATTACGACCATCGTGGACGCTTGTTCGCTGATGATTTACTTCCTCATTGCCAGCACGATGCTGGGACTGTAAGCGGAATAAACCTGCCTGCACTTTCGCTAAAAGCTGCAAAGCATGAAAATGCTGCGCACGCGGGCGGTTCCCCATATCGATATTAAAAAGCATGTATATTGTGCCGAACGGCACGATACACATGCTTTTTGTTTGTATTCAGGGCTGAAAACAGGGGTCAGGCGTTGCCTTCCAGCTTCTTCAGTGCTTTTTTAAACTGCGTGCCGAACATGATCATCGTAAACAGCACCGCCAGCGTGTCGGCGACCGGCTCGGCGGTATAGACCGCCATGGTCGGATCAGGCAGGATATGCGGCAGAATGAAGATAAGCGGGATGAGCAGAACGAATTTACGCAGGATGGCGACGATGATCGAGCAGGGCGCGTTGCCGATGGAAACGAAGGTCATCTGGCAGGCAATCTGAATGCCGAAGATGAACAGTGCGCCACAGTAGATGCGCAGAGCTTTCGCGGTAAAGGCGAGCAGCTCGGCGTCCGGCGTAAAGATTCCGGCAAAAGCCTTCGGGAACAGCATGATGCCCGCCCAGAGCAGGACGGAATAGGTCAGGCTGGACTTGAGCAGCGCGAAGAAGGTTTCTTTGACGCGGGAAGCGTTTTTCGCGCCGAAGTTATAGCTGGAAATCGGCTGCGCGCCCTGCGCCAGACCTTGCAGCGGGAGCATGGCAAACTGCATCACGCTGGTCAGGATGGTCATCGCACCGACAGCGATATCGCCGCCGTACTTGAGCAGAGAGGAATTGAAGCAGACGGAAATGATGCTTTCCGTGCTTTGCATGATGAACGTGGACAGCCCGAGCGCAAGGCAGGGGAGAATCAGCTTCCAGTTGATTTTGAGGTTTTCTTTTTTCAGGCGCAGGCTGGTCTTTTTGCCACGCAGGAAGGAAACCACCCACAGGCAGGAGACGCCCTGCGAAATGACCGTCGCCAGAGCTGCGCCGCGCACGCCCATCTTCAGCCCGAAGATGAACAGCGGGTCAAGCGCGATGTTGCAGACTGCGCCGATGAGCACGGTCAGCATGCCCGTGGTGGCGAAGCCCTGCGCGGTGATGAAGGCGTTCATGCCGAGCGTCAGCTCGACAAAGAGCGTACCGAGGGCGTAAATATTCAGATAGCTGACGGCGTATTCGATGGTGTTTTCGCTTGCGCCGAAGGCGAGCAGGAAGCCGCGCCCGAACAGACGGAGAATCACCGTCAGCGTCAGCGAGATGATAATCTGGAGCGTGAAGCAGTTGCCCAGCAGCCGCTCGGCGGTGTCCCGGTCGCCGCGCCCCAGCGCGATGGAGGCACGCGGTGCGCCGCCGGAGGCGATGAGCGCGGCGAACGCCGTGACAATCATGATGATGGGCATGCAGACGCCTACGCCGGTCAAGGCGAGGCTGCCGTCGCCGGGCATATGTCCGATATAGATGCGGTCTACGATATTATAGAGCATGTTGACGAGCTGGGCAATGACGGTCGGCACAGCCAGCCGCATCAGCAGCTTGCCGACCGGCTCTGTGCCCAGAAAGGATTGATCGTTATTCATGAATTTTTTTCCCTCTTTCATTGAGCCGCTCAATGTTGCTCTGGAAAACGCTCAGCCCGCGCTGCCACGCGGCAAGCTCTTCGGCGGACAAACCATGAAACAGCTCTTTGGTAAATTGATCCTGACAGGCGACGCCATCCTGAGCGACAGGAATGGCTTGAGCTGTCAGTTTTAAACGGCATTTGCGCCGATCGCGTGCATCGGTTTCCCGAACGAGATAACCCGACTGAACCAGATTTTCAACGTACAGGGAAACGAGCGCAGGCTTGAGGTGGCGATAGGTGCAGATGTCCTTCGCCGTGTCCCGACCCGGGTTGTTATGCAGGAACAGCAGAATATCCAAGGCGGTCTGAGCCAGACCGTTTTTTTCACACAGCGGGTGCAGCGCATAGGCGTAGGCATCTCGGAGCTGCTGAGCAAGAGCATAGAACTGCGAGGCGTTCATCATAGGAAGTTCGCTCCTTTCATAAATGTTTAATTTTAAAATATATTATAAAGCGGACAATGGAAAAAGTCAATCAA
>URJN01000023.1 GCA_900548125.1 uncultured Eubacteriales bacterium | reverse complement strand
CGGTATTGTTCTTGGCGTAGCCAAATTGAAAACACGCCAGCGACTGCAGGATGACTCCCTGTCTCACAAAGCAATCCTTCGTATCAACCGCCATCACCAGGAGCGAAAAAGAAGCATTATCGAAAGTTTCTTTGAGATGGTCTTCGCCAGCACCTCCGTGCTGATTTTTCTGTCTCTTTACTATATTATTGATGAGAGGATCCCCGGCGTATCCGTTTACTGGCAGAAGTATCAGGACATTATTCTTCTGCTTTTCCTCTGTTTCTCTGTCATTTTAAATGGATGGCTTGATATTGTCTTTGTACCATTGGAAGAAATAGATTCCAACCAGAAGGCTTCCATCAGACTGGTGTCTTCATTTTATATTATCTTGATTCTGCTTTATATTAAATTCATTTATAGTGATGATAATTATGATTCACTGATGATGTATTTTATCACACTTGCAGTCGGACGCTTCATTTACTTTGACTTTACGATGGATGATTTTCTTTCCACGATTCATGGATTTTGGGAAGAACTTCCACTTCTGATTTTAATGACAAGCTACTCCGGATTTATCTGCTGGTTTGGATTCCACATTGGATTCTTGCTGACTTCCAACGGCGTGATCGTCAGCACACTGCTGGCGCATCTATTTATGGTATGTTCGATTTTTATTTTGGATAAGACAAGGATTTTGAGGCTGGTGATGTGATTTTGAATCGTAATGTAAGTAAAAATACGGTGCAACCTGTCAAAACAAATTGCACCGTATCTCATAGATTATTCCAATTTCTTACACTTCCTTGAATTTCGGATGTTTGGACAGTACCATTGTCACTGCGAATCCGACTACCAGTGAGATCAGAATTCCAATCATATAATTGAGCATACCGCCGGACTTGATACATACAAATCCAATGATTCCTGCTGCCCCTGGGGAAATATTCTGGACATTCGTCAGTGTCACATAAGCACATCCGACAGCAGAACCGAACATAGCTGCATAGAATGGATATTTCATCTTCAGATTGACTCCGAACATTGCCGGTTCTGTAATTCCAAGCAGAGCAGAGATACCGGAAGAAACAGCAATACTCTTCATTTTCTTATCTTTTGCACAGAACATAGCTGCCAGTGTTGCTCCACCCTGAGCCACGTTATTACACGCTGCAATTGCAAAGAGGAAAGAACCTCCTGCCGCGATCAGCTGAATATCTACCGGCAACAGACTGTGATGCATTCCTGTCATTGTCAGCGGTGCATAGATGAATCCGAAAATGAATCCTCCGACAACACCTAATGTATCATGCAACCACAGAATAACATTTGTGATCCAGTCACCTGCTGTACGCATTACACCACCTACTACAGTGAAGGTAAGGAATGCAGTTACAAGCACAGACAGCGCCGGGGTCAGAAGGTTGTCCAGATATTCTGGAACTACCTTGTGCAGTTTTTTCTCAATGAATGCCAGGATGGCAGCTGCTGCAAGTACTGGAAGGACAGTTCCCTGATATCCAACCTTTTCGATCGTCAGAGCTCCGATGTGCCATACCGGAACCGTTCCCTCTGTGATTGCTGTACCATAGGAATACGCATTCAGAAGATCTCCGGATACCATGATCATTCCCATAACAGCTCCGAGATATGGATTTCCTCCGAACATCTTTGTTGCTGAAAATCCAACAAGGATTGGCAGGAATGCATATGCCGCACTGGCAAATGTATTAATCATAGATGCCAGATCAGAAATATTCGGATATGCTTCCACAAGTGACTTTCCTGAAATAAAGAGTCCTTCTGCTGTCAGGACATTATTGAGTCCCATCAGAAGACCGCTGGCAACCAGCGCAGGGATGATCGGTACAAATACGTCCGCCAGCATCTTGACTAGTTTCTGAAGCGGATTCATTTTCTGGTCTGCATCTTTTTTTACTTCATTTTTGGAACTCTCTTTGATATCTGCGTACTGGATAAAATATTTGTACACCTCATCCACCGTACCACTTCCGATAATAATCTGGAACTGGCCGCCTGTAGAAAACTGGCCTTTTATAAGCTCTGTCTTAAGAATTCCATCTACATCTGCTTTGCTCTCATCTTTTAATACCAGTCGCAATCTGGTCGCGCAGTGAGCCGCGCTGATCACATTTTCTTTTCCTCCTACCAGACGCAGAAGTTGACTTGCTGCATTCTGATATCTCTGTTCTTTTCCCATTGTAGCTCCTCCTATAACTTCTTACTTTTCTATCTCAATCAGGATTTCCGGAATACTATTGTTGTACTTGAAAAGTCCTGTCTGATTCTTGGTATCCGGATGCCTGCATACATCAGTTCATCCCCTCCATATTCCTGTCCGGTCGCACAGTCTGTGTAGATTGCGTCCGGGTCCAGACCTCTCAGCCGGATGACCGGCATCCGATATGCTGCTCTTGCGAGGATCTGCACGTGTGTGAAAATTACTTCCATTCCATCTTCAGACACGATATTCCATGCGCTCTGATTCTCACAGAATGGATTTGCCAAACGATAATAGGTTCCAAACTGTACCGTTCTTCGCCTCTTTTTATATTCTTTAATCTGTGCTTTCACTTCCTCTTTCTCTTCTTTAGAAAGATTTTTCAGATCCAGCTCATAGCCGAGATTCCCTGCTGCCGCAACCGCAAATCTTGTAGCAAGCGGTGTTGTCCTTCCCACCTGATGATTTGGACACGCAGATACATGAGCCCCCATTGTAACCGGCGGAAACAGGAAACTTGTTCCATGCTGGATCTTCAATCTGCAGATTGCATCGGTATTGTCACTCGTCCAGGTCTGCGGCATGTAATAAAGCATTCCTGCATCAAATCTGCCGCCGCCACTGGAACAGCTTTCAAACAAAACCTGTGGAAATCTTTCCGTCAGTGTTTCCATCACATGATAAAGTCCAAGTACATAACGATGAGATAATTCCATCTGGTTTTCTCTGCCCAGGTATACACTTCCAAGATCCGTCAGATGTCGGTTCATATCCCATTTCACATAACTGATATTTCCCGGTTCCAGAATCCTTCCAACAGACTGAATCAGATACTCACAGACTGCCGGGTTAGACAAATCAAGCACAAGCTGATGCCGGCTGCGGATCGGATCATAAAGCGGACTTCTGATCACCCAGTCCGAATGTGTCCTGTAGAGATCACTTTTCTCCGAAATCATTTCCGGTTCAAACCAAATTCCAAATTCAATTCCTTTCTGTTTCACCCGCTTTGCCAGATTTTGCAGCCCGTCTGGAAATTTCGTCTTATCTTCTACCCAGTCTCCAAGGGAAGTCGTATCTGTATTCCTTCCTTTAAACCAACCATCATCCATCACCAGCAGTTCGATTCCAAGCTCCGCGGCCTCCTCTGCCAAATTCAATATTTTTTCTTCGTTAATATCAAAATACATTCCTTCCCAGCTGTTCAATAACACCGGACGTTCTTTCTCTCTGTACGTCCCCCGGCAGACACGTTCTCTGTACAATTTATGGAAGATCTCTGTCATCCCGCCCAATCCCTGTTCACTGTATACAAGGACTGCCTCCGGTGTACAGAAACTTTCCTGCGGGTGCAACTTCCACTGGAACTGAAATGGATTCAGCCCGATCTGTACCCGCGTCGTTCCATACTGCCCACACTGGACACTCCCATAAAAATCTCCGCTGTAGATCAGATTTACGCCCAGAACTTCACCCTGCTCTTCTGTCGTCTGTGAACTTAACAATCCAAGAAACGGGGTTGCCTGCGGACTGCTTGTTCCACGACGGCTCTCGATCACAACTGCATCTGCACAGAGTGGACGCCGGTACATATTTTTCTCTTCTACATGCGCCCCAGCAAAGGTCAGCACATCATACCCCTGTGTCGGCAGATCCATGCTCATACTTAAGAATCTGCTAATCTCCACCGGCTCTTTTCCATCGTTAATCCATTTAGCAAATCTTGTGACCACCGCATCTTCATAGATTGTGTAATATAACAGGATTCTCTGGTTTCTCACTTCGTCCTGAAGCGTAATTTCCAGTGTCATTGCTTCTGCAACCTGCTCTGTATAGACATGTGGGAGTCCTTCCGGTGCTGTCTTTCCTTTCAGAATTTGAAATCCTTGATAGAAAAATCTTGCGTTTCTGTCTCCCTGTGCATCCATCAGCTCCATATTCCAAAATGCTTAGATATTGCTTCTTGAAATGTTCGGTTTAATCTTGACATCCCTTCGTCATTTCTCTTTTTGCCCGATTTCCTTTTCTAAGCGGCAAAGTGCCTGCGGCGTATCCGCATCGCTCAATTCTTCCGACAAAACGCAGGGGACGCGCACCGCCTTTTCCTTCATCAGGATGCGCTTGGCACCCCTGTCGCCTGTCAGCCCAAGCAGCTCGTCAAAGCATGCGGCAGAAAACACCGCCGGATTCCCCCATATTTCTCCATCCGCCAGACAAGCCGCTCTTGCGCCTGTCTGTTCAAACGCATGCAGCAGCCGCTCCAGCGACTCGCGGGAGAGCTTCGGCAAATCCGCTGCGCACAGCAGCACGGCATCCGCATTCCCGGCATTCTTCACGCCCAGATGAATGGAATGGGACATTCCCTGCTCGACCTCGTTGTTCAAAACGGTCTGAAAGCCCGCTTCTTTTGCCAGCGCATCGACCCGTTCATCGCTGACCACCGCCATTCTCCGCGCACATGGCAGACGTCCCAGCGTTTCGAGCGCATGGACAATCATCGGTCTGCCTTGATAGAGCGCAAGCAGCTTGTTTTCTCTTCCGAACCGCCTGCTCTCCCCCGCCGCCAGCAACACGACGCACAGCTTCACGCGTCCTTCTCCTTTTTTCCGAAGAGAATCTTTTCCGGCGTGACGGGCAGATTCCGTATTCTCACGCCGCACGCATGGAAAACCGCATCCGCGATAGCGGGCGCGGGCGTATTGATGACGCATTCGCCGATGGATTTTGCGCCGAACGGACCTGTCGGCTCATAGCTCGGCACGAAATCGACGCGAATGCTGTGCGCGTCCATGCGCGTGGGCAGTTTATATTGCAGGAAGGAATTGCTCATCGTCCGTCCCCGTGCGTCCATGCGCGGCTGCTCGGTCAGCGTCATGCCAATGCCCTGCATGATGCCGCCCTCCGTCTGGACGCGCGCCAGCTGAGGATTGATGACCGTTCCGCAATCCACCACGCCGACGTAATCGACCACCTCGACCACGCCCGTCTGCGGGTCAAGGTCGATTTCCGCACAGCCCGCCATAAACGGCGGCGGCGAAATCGGCGAACCGTTGGAAGCGCAGGCGACGATGGTATCCACTGACGCCGTCATCTGCGCCGCGGCGATCTCGCCGAGCGTCACCTTGCGCTCGTCCTTCGCGCTGCGCACACCGTCGCCTTCAAAGACGACTTCGCCCGCATCGCACACAAGCAGCTTCGCGCCCGCCGCTTCCAGCTGACGGATGAGCTTTTCGCAGGTTTTGACGACCGCCATGCCCGTGACATAGGTTGTGCTGGATGCATACGAGCCGCAGTCATACGGCGAATGGTCGGTATCCACGCCATGCACCGCGATGTTTTCAATCGGGCAGTCGAGGCTTTCCGCCGCGATCTGCGCAAGAATGGTGTCGCATCCCGTTCCCATATCGGTCGCGCCAATCGCCATCACATAGGTTCCTTCATCGCAGAGCCGGATTTCAACCGAGCCCGTATCGACCGCCGAAATGCCCGAGCCCTGCATCGCCAGTGCCATGCCCACAGCGCGGACATGTCCGTTCGGCAGCGTTTTCGCCGGATATTTTTCCTTCCAGCCAATCATCTCCTGCGCCCGGGCAAGGCATCCATCCAGCGTGCAGCTGTCCGCCCGCTCGCCGTAATACGCCGGCATGACCTCGCCCTGACGGACGATGTTGCGTGCGCGAAGCTCGCCGGGATCCATATTCAGCCGATGCGCCAGCTCATTGACGGCGGATTCCATCGCAAACATGCCCTGCGTCGCGCCGTATCCGCGGTATGCGCCCGCGCTCATCGTGTTGGTATACACAACCTCCCATGAGAAGCGGAACGCTTTCATATTATGCGTATAGAGCGGAATGGATTTGTGACCGGAAAGCCCGACCGTCGTCGGTCCATGCTCGCCGTATGCGCCGGAATTGGACAGCGTAAACATGTCCACGGCGCGGATCACGCCGTCCTTCGTTGCGCCGAGCTGCACATGGATATTCATTGCGTGGCGCGGGCTGGAAATCGTCTGTGATTCCCCGCGGGTATAGACAATCATCGCGGGCAAGCCCGTTTTCATCGTCACGATAGCGGGATAGACCTCGCAAACCATCGTCTGCTTTGCGCCGAAACCGCCGCCGATGCGCGGCTTGATGACGCGAACCTGATTCTTGGGGATGCCCAGTGCCGTCGCCACATTGCGGCGCACATGGAAAGGCACCTGCGTCGAGGAAATGACCGTCAGCCGCCCGTAGGCGTCCAGCTGGGTGCTTGCGCGGAAGGTTTCCATCATCGCCTGCTGGTTCGCCAGCGTGCTGTAATCCTGTTCAATGACGATGTCGCACGCGGCAAGCTCCGCTTCAACGTCGCCGCTTTCGTCCCTGCCCTCCGCGACCAGATTGCGTCGGTTGTCCGCGCCGCAGGGAACGAGCGCACGCCAATTTTCCTCCGGATGAATGCAGACGGGATTGTCCTTCGCCGTCTTTGCATCGAGAATCGCGGGCAGAATCTGATATTTTACGCGGATAAGCCGAATCGCCGCTTCCGCCTGTTCGCGTGTCGCCGCCGCGACAATCGCCACCGGATCACCCACGCAGCGCAAATGACGATCGAGAATCAACCTGTCATACGGGCTGAACTCCGGATACGTCTGACCCGCTTGCGTAAAACGAATATCCGGCACGTCGTGATACGTCAGCGCACAGGCGACGCCCGGCGCTTTCAGCGCACGCGAAACGTCGATTTCCTCAATCATCGCGTGGGCATGCGGACTGCGCAGAATGACCACCTGCAAACAGTTTTTCGGAGAAACATCCTCCGTATAGACGGGCTTGCCCGAAAGCAGCGCGGCGGAGTCCTTCTTGCGGACGCTCTGTCCGACTGACCTCATACGCGCACCTCCCCGCTGACGACCCGATTCAAAAAGCGGCGGATCGCCCGCTTCTGGCTCATATAGCCCGTGCAGCGGCAGAGGTTGCCCGCCAGATAGGCGTCGGCTTCCTCGTCTGTCGCATTCGGGTTCTCTTTAGCGAGCATCAGCACGTTCATCATCATGCCCGGCGCACAGAAGCCGCACTGATCCGCGCCCTCGTCGGCAAGGCAGTCTGCTAACGTTTTCGCCGCATCGCCCATGCCCTCCAGCGTCCGAATATCGCGCCCGTTGCAGCGCATCGCGGGAACAGAGCAGGAAAGCACGGCTTTTCCGTCCATATGCACCGTACACAGCCCGCAATTCGTCGTTTCGCATCCGCATTTAACGCTGCTGATGCCCAGTGCGCGGAGCATACCGTACAGCGTGTCGTTTGCTCCTGCCTCAAACGTTGCAGTCTGCCCGTTGAGCTTAAACTCAATCTTCATCTTTTCTCACCTCTTCAGGCATGCCTGCACCGCGCGTTCCATCAGCACCGGCGCAACCTTCCTTCTGTAAGCCTCCGATGCGCGGGCATTGCTCCCCATCGGAACGTCTGCCGCCATGCGCATATAGTCAAGCTCCTCCGATCTGGCGACCTCCGCCACAATCATCGCACGCGCCGGGCGGCTGCCCAGCGCCACGCGCACACCGCGCTCATCCGCCGAAGCCGCGCAGACCAGCACCGGTATATCCGTCTTGGACAGGCGCACGCTTTCAATCGCCGCGCTTCTGCCTTTCTCAATGCGGATGGCAGTCAGAATGTCCCTGTCCCACTTTTCCTTCTGAAACTCGTCAAGCGGCACTTCGCCCCGCGCATGGGTCACGACCTTTGCGCCCATGGCGAGCAACAGCGTGCTGACATCCGAAAAGCCGAATCGGCTGAACACGCTTCCGCCAACCGTCGCGCCGTTTCGGAACTGCGTGCCGACAATCGGCTCAAACGCACGGGCAAACACGCCGTCGAATGCCGCGTTCAGCGCCGGATGGGTTTCCATGGCGCGCAGCGTCGTCATCGCGCCGATGGTAAAGCCCTGCTCATCCTCTTTGATGTAATCAAGCCCCAGCGCGGACAGGTCGAGCGCCGTCTGCCTGCGCATGCCGCACATGCGAAGCCACATGTTGCCCGCGACGATCACCGTCGATTTCTTCGCGTTGAGCTCATACGCCTCGTCCAGCGTCTGCGCAATCACATAATTCTTGTACTGAGCCATATTCCTCTCCGATGCTTACGCACGGTCTCTGCAATCCTCGTTGCCGCTCATGATTTCCACAATGACGCTGTTCGTGTTCTCCATGCCCTCGCGCACCAGATGCCCCAGATTTTCAAACAGCGAGGACAGTCCGCGCGTGCCGACGATGCCGTCGCCGCCGCGTATGCCCATGCCGTTCATCGCCAGGAACGCCGCCTTGACCGCCAGCCCGCTGGACAGCTGTACCTTGCTCGCGCAGCCCTCCTTCGCGCCGTCGCAGATCATGCCGCAGATCGAGCCGAGAATATTCTGCATCGCAAAGAGCATCTGCTCCTCTCCGCCGCCCAGCATATAAACCACGCCGACCGACGCGCCCAGTCCGCTCGCCACGCCGCACGCGCAAACCGCCGACAGCGTGCCCGTAAACGTCTTGACGTAGATATTGATGAGGTTCGCCAGTGCCGCGGCGCGGAGCTTGGTCTCCTCGTCGATGCCCATCGCCTGCGCCACGCCCTCGATGGTCAACAGCAGCGTAATGCCCTGATTGCCGCTTCCCGTCGCCGTCATGACGGGCATGCTGACGCCGCTCATCCTCGCATAAGACGCCGCCGCGCAGAGCTTTTCCGCGCGTGAAACCGGAGAATCTCCAATCGCCCCCTGCCGGATGAGCATATCGACCGCACGGCCCAAGCCGAATTTCAAGCCTTCCTGCGCAACCGCCATGTTCATGTCGATGCCGTCCTGCAAAAAGCGCAGCTCCGCCAAGGGAACTTCCTTCGCAAACGCGATCATCTCAGACAGCTTGCAGTCGCAGATGGGGTCGCCCGCCGTGCTGCCGTCCTCATTTTCCACATAGGCTTCAAACGGCGCATGATCGACGCGGACGATATTCGTATGCGACTGCAGCGTCAGCACGCGAACCGTGTCGCTGTCCGTTTCCAATACGGATTCGACCAGCAAGCCGTGAACATCGCTTCTCGTCTTGACGGTCACTCTGCCCTCGGCAACCATTTTCTTCGCCGCGCCGAGTGCCTCCGGAGAAACATGGTCAAGCACGCGCATCTTTGCCGTCGCGTCGCCTGCCGTCACGCCCATCGCGGCACAGAGTGCCACACCGCGCTCATCCGCGCCGGGAATTCCGACGCCCATCGCGTTTTTATACAGGTAGTTGTCCAGCGTAATCGTCAAATGGCGAACCTCGCCCTGTGCGTTTGCCCGCGCCGTTGCCGTATTGAGTGCGATTGCCACGGGTTCCGTGCAGCCCGTGGACGGCATGATGACGCCGTGGATGCGCTGCAAAAAATACTCCTGATTCATTTTCGTATTCCTCCGTCAGCCAAATAGTATCGCCAGGGCTTCTGCCAGCGTTTCGACTCCGTAAACGCGCATGCCCTCCGGCGCGCGCAGATGCTTTGTATTTTCTCTGGGAATGACCGCCGCCGTAAAGCCCAGCCGCGCACACTCCGCAAGCCGCCTTTCCGCCTGCGATACCGCGCGAATCTCTCCCGCCAGACCGACCTCGCCGATGACCGTCCAATCCGCCGGCACGCATGCGTCGCGCACGCTCGACGCCACTGCCGCGCACAGCGGCAAATCTGCCGCCGGCTCGGAAAGCTCCAGTCCGCCCGCGACATTGACATAGACGTCCTGATTAAACAGCGATACGCCCGCCCGCTTTTCCAGCACGGCAAGCAGCAGAGCCAGCCTTCCCGAATCAAAGCCGTTCGTCGTGCGCCGCGGCATGCCGTATGCCGTTTGCAGCGCAAGCGCCTGAACATCGACCAGCATCGGGCGCGAACCTTCGATTGCACAGTGTACACAGGAGCCGGGCACATTTCGCGCCCGCGTGGAAAGCAGCAGCTCGGACGGGTTTTCGACCGGCACCATACCATTTTCGTGCATCTCAAACAGTCCGATTTCGTTGACTGAACCGAAGCGGTTCTTCACCGCGCGGAGAATGCGGTATTCATGCTGTCTGTCGCCCTCAAAATACAGCACGACGTCCACCATGTGTTCCAGCACACGCGGTCCGGCAATCGCGCCTTCCTTGGTCACATGCCCGACGAGAAAAACCGCGCATCCCGTCGTCTTTGCCATGCGCATCAGCAGGCTGGCGCATTCGCGCACCTGCGAAACGCTGCCCGGCGCGCTTGCCATGTCCGGACGATACATCGTCTGGATGGAATCGACAATCATATAATCCGGAGCAAGCTCTTCCCAGCGGCGTTCGGCGGCGTCCATCGCGTTTTCGCTCAGCACAAGCAGGTTTTCGCTCTTGACACCCAACCGCCTCGCACGCATTTTAATCTGCCGAACGGATTCCTCGCCCGAAATATACAGAACACGCGCTCCGCCCGCCGCCAGATGCTCCGACGCCTGAAGCAGAAGCGTCGATTTGCCGATACCCGGGTCGCCTCCGACCAGCATCAGCGAACCCTCCACCACGCCGCCGCCCAATACGCGATCCAGCTCTCCAATGCCGGTCGTTGCGCGTGCGGTTGTTTCCTCCGGCACTTCGGAAAGGCGCATGGCACTCGCTCCCGTGCCGGGCCGCTGCTTGATAGCCTTGACCGGCGCGGTCTGTGCCGCCTGCGGCACCTGCTCCTCCAGCGTGTTCCATGCGTTGCAGCCGGGGCATTTGCCCATCCAGCGCGGCGTTTCATAGCCACACGCGCTGCATACATAGATTGTCTTTTCCTTTGCCATGCTCGTCCTCCAAGATATCAGCGGAGCTTTGCCGCTCAGCCATGTGTACGGTGATTCATTTTACCATACTTTCTCCCTTCTGCAAAGCAAGCCGTCGAAATTTCGGAGATTTGTGTTTTTTGTGTTGAATGCCGTCCGTGCTTACGGTATAATAAAGTTACACAGTATTTCCTCTGTAACCATTTCCCCTCAACGGGGCTGTACATATACAATTCTTCATATACGAAAGAGGGCTGTCTTTTCCGAAAAAGACGCTTTATTCCATATTTCATTTCATGTTGAAGCGAGGTTCTGGTTATGAACAGACGACCCTCTCAAAGCCGCAGCGGCTATGACTCTTTTTCTCCGCAGCATACTGCGCATTTCAGAGCCGATCAGCCGGACGGCGATTTTTTTGACCCCAAACCGCCTAAATCTCTCGGACGGCGTGTGCTGCTTATCCTGCTGGCGTTGATTCTGGCGATTCTGCTCATCAACGTGGTCGTCAATCAGTTTGTCCGTGTCGATCGCGTAACCGTCCCCATCCGCAAGATGGATTCCGCGTTTGAGGGGTATACGCTGCTGCACATTTCAGACCTGAAGGGGCTGCTTTTCGGCAAAGACCAGCAGTTCATCCGCTTTGCGCTTCGAGATGCTCAGTTTGACGCCGTGGTCATGACCGGCGACATGGTTTCCTCCCGCGGAAACGCACAGCCGCTGTATGAGCTGATTGAGGTTCTGCGCGAATTGAACCCCGACGCGCCAATCTATATGATTCCCGGCGACCGCGACCCACTTCCCGCCTCCATGTCCTACGCGACGGGCGGAAGCCCCTTCGCGCCATGGATTCTCGGCGCACAGCAGCGCGGCGCGCAGTTGCTCAACTCGCCTCAGCTCATCGAGCGCGACGGCCACGCGCTCTGGCTGACAACCAGTGCCCTGCTCAGCCTTGATTTGGATACCATGCAGGAGCAATTTGAGCGGCAGTATTTAGATGTGCTGGATTCGCAGGACGAAAACGAGGTCGATCTTGCAAAATACAACCTGCAATGGCTGAGCGAAACGCGCGCCGCCCGCAAAGCGATGACGGAAGATGACGTTTATATTTCGCTCACGCATGTTCCCCCGTCGGAAGATGAGCTTCAAAACGCATATACGGGCACGCTGTCCGAACGGCTGCATCTGGTTCTCTGCGGGCATTATGAAGGCGGGCTGATTCGGCTTCCGTTCGTCGGCGCGCTGTTTATTCCCTCGCAAAATCTGCCGAACTATGGTATTCTGCCCGGTTTGCAGACCTACTGCGGGCTGTCCAAGGTCGGAAAGACCTATCTCTATGTCAGCCCCGGATTGGGCGACAACGACGGACTTTATCCTCCGCCTTTCTTCCGTCTCTTCAACCCGCCAACGATTTCGCTGATTTCGCTGACGACGTCGAGGTTGTAAAGACACCCAACTTATTCGCACAGTTTTACCTATATGCTCAACCACAGTCGGGAGTATATCGCCATGAATCAAAAGACATTTCGAACGCATCTCCTATCCTTTGGCATGATTCTTTTTTCGCTTACCGTTGCCGCATGTCTGTTCAACGTTCTGTTTTTCCATTACGCCCGCGGTCTGCACAGCATGACGTTCCTGCTCACTGTCATCATTTTTGCGGTATACACGCTTCTCCTGTTCAGTCTTTCCCGCTTTCTAAAACATGCCGATACAGATAAGCTGGAACACTGCGCCGCATGGCTCGTTCCTGCCTTTCTTCTTGTCTCATTTGTTTTGATGCTCCTTTGCGGATTCTGGCTGGCGCACAAGCCGTTTTGCGACAACGCTTTTGTCTTGCACGGTGCGGATATCATCAGCCGACATGGATATTTTCCACAAGGGATAGATGATTTCACCTATGATTACCTGCTCCATTTTCCCAATCAATGGGGCTTTACGATGCTCCTGTCCTTGCTGCCCTTTGAACAATTGAACGTTTCCATCGGCTCAAACGGTATTCTGTATCTCCTCAGCGGAATTGAGTCCTTTCTGTTCATGCTTTCCTTTTCGTTCCTGCTGCACACCGTCAGAAAACGCTTTGGCGTACGCGCCCAGCTTCAGCTCGTTTTCTGTCTGGCTTCATTTTTGCCGCATTATACCGCTTCTGCCGTACTGTACACCGATACATTTTCCATGCCCTTTGTCCTTCTCGCGCTATGCTGCATGCTTCAGATTGACGATCGTACTCCTCCTCGAACATTGCTCCTTCTCATTCTCGGCTACAGCATCTCTCTCTTGATTGGCTGTCTGATTAAAACGACTTGTCTCATCCTCTTTATCGCCGCTGCCATCGTCTGGCTGCTCACGCTGCACCCCAAGCGCGCGGCAGCATGTATCCTAATCCCGCTGTTCATTGTTTCAGTCGGCATGCAGGCGTTCAATTATACCATATCTCACAGTATTTTCGATTCTGATGAAGCCGCGCAGAAAAAAGTTCCCCTGCTTCACTGGTTCATGATGAGTCTGCCGACCGACGACAACTATTATGGCAGTAATAGGGAAGAAGATTACGCTTATACCTATTCTTTAATGGCACAAAATGCTTCCGAAGAAGAGATTCTGCAATCTATCTATGAACGTATCGATGAACGATTATCCAGTTTTACTTCCTTTAAGGATGTCTTTTCTGCCGTTCTGCGGAAAAATGCCA
>URJN01000022.1 GCA_900548125.1 uncultured Eubacteriales bacterium | reverse complement strand
GTAAGATAATCGTCCGCTCCGGCCCGTAAGCCCCGTACTTTAGAAATGCTGTCATTTTTAGATGTGAACATCAAAATCGGCAGACTGTTCTCTTTGCGGATTTCTTCCAGCGTTTCAAAGCCATCCATACCAGGCATCATCACATCCAGCACCACAAGCTGATACTCCTGCTCTCTTAATTTTTGTAAGCCCTCTTTTCCGGTATTACAAAAATCAGCTTCTATGTTTTCTGCTTGTACGCTACGTTTAATCAAAGCGCACAGTTCTCTGTCATCATCTATAATCAGGATTTTATTCATGGTGCAACCCCTTCCCTTGTTTTGTCCTTCCGTCAATCGGCTTTTCTGCGTTCTTTGGGATCAGCCAAACACCAGCCATCTTTACAGCGCCGGGGATACGCCCTCCGGAACACAAATAATTTACCTGGCGAGGCGTAACATTCCACTTCTGGCCTGCCTCTTTTAATGTCATGTAGTCCATTTTGCACCTCCCCCAATATTATATTTCGTCTGCACGAAGAATACAAGGATGTAAATATGAATTATAAAATGCAGAAATAGTGGATATCACATCATTCCATGTGCAAACTATGCAATATAGAATGTATGTGGGTGATGTTGAATGGCAAAAGTGAAAGACTGCCCTGGCTTTGAAACCTTCGGTGCAGATGTAAAAGAAGCACGGAAGGCGAAGAACCTTGCACGAAAAGATTTAGCCGAAAAGGTGAATATTGATACCAGGTATCTTGCCAACATTGAAAACGAGGGCACGATCCCCAGCCTGCCAGTCATCATACAGCTTGTAAAAATCTGCGGCCTGCCGATGGAGAGATATTTCAATCCAGAGGTCATGCGAGAGGAAAGCGAGCTGCGCCAGCGGGTCGGACAGAAGTTAAAGCTCTGCCCGGAACAGTATTTACCGATCATCGAGGGAGCTATTGACGGTGCAATCAAATTGAACGAAACGGAGGGCGTTTGACACCCCCGTTTTCCTATGCCCATTTATCCTGCAAACACTTCTCTCGCAACTCTTGACACCGTGCATCCAACTCTTGAATCTCCTGTTCGTTCAAATCCCGTTCGCCATTTGTGATTTGCTCTTCCACATAGCTGGAATAGGCATCTATCAGTGCGTCCAGCATGACCTCCGGCGTATCCAGCAGAAGGACACTGTACCATTCCTCACGGTTCGGCTCCCATCCCAGCAACGTATAGCCGTGGCTGGTAGATACGACTTCATACAGCGGGTCTTGCCGGAGAATATCGTCAAAGACCTGCAAAATCCGATCAAAGCTCAGCATTTTATTCGCCCCCCTCACCGAAAATCAATTCAGACAATATCGTTTCCTCAGCCTGTGCTTTCAATGTGTTCATCAAGCCTACCCATCGCATTTGATCTGCGGCTTTTAACGCTTCATCCACGCCTGCGGCTTCCATCAACTGTGGCATGAGCGTGTCCATGCGCTCGTTTGCAGCCTTGTCAATCTCCAACAGGTGCGGATATAATCGTCCTGTTAAAATCAGGTTGTTATAGAAAATGGGACGGTGCTTTTCCAAATACTGTTTTCGCATACGCCCATATTTTCCAATAGGCGTTCCAGCCTGTTCAGATAACTTCAAATCTGGAATATAGTAATCCCCGCAACGGGAATAAGTCAACCCTTTCATACGTTTACTCCTCTCCTTATACGGCTGCATGGGCCTGCACTGGTGCTTTCTGCGGCACCTGTTGCGGCAGCTGCCCAACCGGGATAAACACGCCGTTGGATATATCTTCCTCGCGGATCGCCGCTTTTGCAGCTTCTATTTGGGCTTTACGCTTGGCGTTGTACCGTTTTTCCCACGCCTTTTGCGCACCGCTCGCTTTTCGGCGCAGATAGTTTTGATGAAGCTTGTCCTTGCGTTCTTCACGTTTCCGCAATTCTTCCTGTTCTTCCGGCGTCAACGTCACTTCTCCGAAGTGGGGCGGCATATATTTTCCGACAAAGTTAAAGTAAATCTCGACCTCCTGCGTAGTGTCCTGACTGCCTTTCCGGGCGCGTTCGTGGACAAGAATTTTCTCTACAAACTCATTGAGCATGGTCGTTGTCAGCGTATCAAAGTTTTCATATTTGTCGATCAGCGCGATAAATCTCTCGGCAGATTTACGGTTCTGCTCATAGCCGCTGACCGCCTTTTCCAACTGTACAATCTCACATTCCAGTTCGTTTTGCTCCTTGGCGTACTGCGCGTCAAGGGCGGCATAGCGGGCATCCGGCAGTTTGCCCAGCACATGATCTTCATAGATTTTGCAGATCAGCTTTTCCAGCTCTCCGGCGCGTTTCTGCGCCACAGTCAGCCTTTTTTTCTTCTTGGATATATCGCTTGTCTCCTGTGCAGTCTGCGCATCCTGAACGGTCTGGAGAAACTCGGCACGGTTGTTCTTGGAATAGTCTGCAATCGCCCGGAGGGTATCGGCAATCAGAGTAAGCACCGCCTCGGCGCGGATTCGATGTTGCGTGGCACAAAATGTCCCAATAGGATATTTTCCGTACTGGCTACAAGTATACTGCGGAATACGCTTGCCGTTACAGGTACGGTGGACATACATCTTGCCGCCGCAATCGGCGCAATACATCAGCCCGGTCAGCGGGTGCGCCTCGCCCCAGCCGTCCGGGTAGCGTTTTACATTCGCCCGGATGCGCTGCACGTTGTCAAAAGTCTCTTGGTCGATAATGGCTTCGTGGGTGTTTTCAAAGATCGTCCACTCGCTCTCTGGAACATAGTGGCTTTTCTTGTCCTTGAAATGCTTGCGGGTTTTGAAATTGATGGTATGCCCTAAGTATTCGCGCTTCTTCAAGATATTGACGATTGTGGAAGAACCCCAGCCGTAAATATCCTTAACGCTTTTCCCTCTGTTTACACCCTCGCCATGACGGGCGAGGTGAATAGAGGGGATTTCCACTTTCTGCTGCTGCAAAATCTGTGAAATCTGATAAGGGCCGTAACCCGCCATCGTGAGTGCAAAGATTCGTCGCACGACTTCTGCGGCTTCCTCATCAACCAGCCAATGCGTTCGACTTTCATCCCAAAGGTAACCATAAAGGACAGTGCCGGTCAAATGCTTACCGCTCATGCCTTTAGCCTTGAATACGGATTTGATTTTCTTGCTGGTGTCCCGCGCATAATACTCGTTCATAATGTTGCGGAAAGGGGTGAAATCATCATCACCTCTGATGCTGTCCACACCATCGTTAATAGCGATTAAGCGAACGCCTTTCACGCGCAGAATCTCCATAATCTGCCCAACCTTGAGATAGTCGCGTCCCAATCGGCTCATATCCTTGATGATAATCGCTTCTACATGATCAGCTTCAACCTCTTTCATCATAGCGTTAAAACCGGGGCGGTCAAAGCAGGTGCCGGAAATTCCATCGTCGGTGAAGTGCGTAGGGTTGGGAAAACCATTCTGGCGCGCGTAGTCCTCCAACATCTGCTTTTGGTTGGATATGGAGTTGCTTTCGCCTTGCAGCTCGTCGTCACGAGAAAGCCGCTCATAGAGGGGTGTGATTTTCGTTTTCAGCATATCGTTGTCCTCCTTTACGAAAAATGCTCTAAGTGCCTTCACTAATCATGAGAAAATCTCGTGATTAAGGGGGTACTTAGAGCATACAACTCCTGCCGCCAGTTTGAATTTTTTATATTGGCGCACCGCGAAGCAATCCGGCTTTTCCCGCTCCAAATCCTCAAACATCAGGTCAATCGGGTTCTGGAAATCCTCGTTATCCTCGCGCGTCTGCATACTGCCGATCATATCAATCAGCGTTGCGAAGTTGCGATCTTCCTCCAACGCTTCCTGCCACAGATAGCCGATCAGCGCGGTATAGAGCAGGACTTCCGATTTCTCCCAAAATGGATCGCCGCCTTTACCCTCGCCGCGCGTGTTGGCAATCAAACAGTTTACCAGTTTCAAGATGTCCTTTTCGCTATGGATATACGCCAGCGGATTATAGTGTATGCTCTTGGCAAAATTGATCGTGTTCATCACCTTGATGCGGTAGCCGAAATGCCGCAGCATCCTGCCGCACTCGACGATCAGACTGCCTTTCGGGTCGGTCACAACGAATGAGCAGGGGTATTTTTCCGACACGCATTGCATGAGATTTGGTTTGACGAAGAATCTCGTCTTGCCGCTGCCCGAACCGCCGACCACCAGCACGTTTTTGTTTCGCGCCGTTCGAGGGTCTTTGGGGCGGCTGTTCATCGTCAGCCGCTCGGTCTGCGTCAGGATGATGTTGTTGGCAAATACGGGATCGACATAAGGCTCGATATCCTTCGCCGTTCCCCAGCGCGCCGAACCGTACTCGACATTGTGCCGGAACTTCTTTGCGTTTTTGCCCTTTACATAGACCGCCGCATAAAACGCCGCCGCTATCGCTATGCCCACCAGCACATCCTGCGGGTAAAAACTCGGCAGCGGCGACGCGAACGCCTGCATGAAACCGTCGCTCCAATGCAGAACCTTCTCGGCAAACGCCGTTCCCGCCGCCAGACGCCATGCCTGCCCGATCTTCGTCGCGTACAGCGCGATGCAGACATACGGCGCTGCGCGCAGCACAATCTTCTTGATGTTCATCGGCTCTGCTCCCGCTGCTTTTTATGCGTGACGATCTGCTCAATCGGCGCGCGCAGTTTCTCCCGCAGCTTGGAATGTTCTTTGCCGCGCATTTTCTGGCCGGTGTATTCGGACAGCGCCGCATTCAGCGCGTCCGCATCCCGTGCCTTGAAGAATATCAGGAACCTGGGCGCATCGCCTTTCACCTTCTTCACCGCATAATCCACGCCGTATTTGCGTGCCACGCGCTCAAAGGCTTTGATATCCTCGCCGCTCAGTTCCACGTTGCTCACGCCCTGATTCTGCCCGACCAGCTTTTTGACCGACTGCCTGCCCACATAGCGCACACCCGTCTGCGCATCGTGCTTCTTCTCCTTCTTGTGCGCCACATACTTGGCGATTGCCGCGCGAAACAGGCGTGCGGTCATCTTCGCCGCATTGACCGTCAGGGTCAGGCTTTTCTGCTCGACCTCCTCCTGCAAGGTTCATCCCCTCCTTCCTGATCCCGCCTGTGGATGATTTCGGCAAACATAAACACCGCGCCAAGCGCCATCGAAATCAGCCCATAAAGCATCATCGGCGTAACGGGAACATCCACACCCGTCTGAATCTCGTCCTTGGGGCGTTCCTCCTCCGGGAAATTGACGAGTCTGAACAGCTCATCCGGCGCGATATAGTTTTCGTCGATCACCACGCGGATGGTTTCCTCCGTCAGGCGATAGCCAGCCTGCGTTTCGATTTCGCGGATGACGTACACGCCGGGCTTGAGGTCGTCCGCGTGGACAATGCCATCCTCGCCGGACGCCAGCTCGCGCAGCACATTTCCATCCTCATCTTCCAGCGCAAACTTCACACCCTCCATCGGGCATCCGTCCTCATCCACCTTGACGAACTCGTAATGATTCGGAATATCCGTAAACAGCAGCGTGTTCGGCGCTTTCCAGTCCTCGTCCACATGAATCAACACGTCCTCCACGCGGTTAAAGCCCTCCGGCACAACGGTTTCACGGATAATCCAGTCGCCGTAACCAAAACCCGTCAGATAGAACTCGCCCTTTTCGTCGCTTGCCGCCACATCCACAATTTCACCCGTATCGACGTTGATCAGGCTGAACGCCGCGCCCGTCAGCAGCTGCCCCGCCGTATCGACTTTCAAGCCGCGAATCTTCTGACGCTCGTTGACGACGGTCGCAATCGGCTCTTTCGGGTTGACGAACGTGCCGTCCACCGTGAGCCTGATTTCCGTATCCGCCTTGAGATAGCCGGGGAGCGCCCGCGTTTCAACGAGCGTATACGTTCCGAACGGCACTTTTTCAAACGTTGCCATGCCCTTTGCGTCTGTTTTGGCGGTCATCATCAGCATCCCGTCCGCCTTTTTCAGCCCGAACATCACGCCCGAAAGTGGCTTGCCGCTTTCATCCACCTTGCGCAGCGAAAAGCGTGTATAGTCGTCGCGAATCGTCGTGTCACCCGTGACGTTTCCATCCGCATCGACGGTAAACCGCATCTCCGCTTCATTCAGCGCATAACCGTCCGGGGCATATACCTCTTTGAACGTGTACGTTCCCGGCGCGACGGGAATCTGCGGGAGCTGTCCGTTCGCATCGGTCGTTTCGCGATAAATTACCTTTCCCTGTTCGTCTTTGACCTCGATGGTCGCGCCCGGCAGCGTCTTTTGCCCGGTGATGTCCGTCTTGGTCAGCGTCACGCGGGTATAAATCAGCTCGTCATGCACAATTTCAGGCAGGCTCACGCGAATCACGCCGCCGCTCTGCACTTCCGGCTCAAGCGTCACGGCAAACTTCGCCGGATTGAGCGTCCAGCCGTCCGGCGCGTAAAGCTCTTTGACGTAATACGCGCCATGCGGGAAGTTTCCGACAAATGCCAGCCTGCCCGCCGCGTCCGTCGCGCCCGTCGCCACAAGCGTATCCGCCGTCAGCGTCACGTCGCCGACGCGCAGTTCTTCATCGGCAAACAAGCCGAACACAAAGCCCTCGCCGGGGATATTCACAATCTCCTGCCGCACATGATCGCCATCCATGATGATTTCCAGATCCTCCTTTTCCTTCTCCAGCGTGATTCCCGCGGACAGATAGTCGTTGCCGAGCGTCACGTTCGTTTCGACCACCGCCGTATGGTCATTTTCATAGCGCAGCTCGACCTCATGCGGCGCGCCATCCAGCAGATATCCCTCCGGCGCGCTCACTTCGACCAGCTCATACCTTCCCAGCGGAAGCTCCTTTGACGCATCCTTTCCCGCTTCCGTCGTCGTAATTGCGTCCGCCACGTCGCCCGCATGAAACCAGACCGTCCCGTCTTTTCCGATGATATCCTCCGCCGCGCGCAGCTCAAAGACCGCGCCCGCAAGATATCCTTCCTCATACACAGGCTGATGCACGATGTTGCCGAAAGCGTCCGCCTGCTCCTCCAGACGCACAAACTTCAAGCCCTTCTTTTCGACCATCGCCCTGCCCATGACGGGTTCATTCGGGATTTCAATGTCCAGCGCATACGCTTCGCCGGGCGCATCGCCCGTTTCACCCACAAACACGCCGAGCCGTTCCGTGCGGATGAGGTACCCCTGCGGCGCTTGCACTTCTTCAATGAAATACATGCCGCGCGTCACCGTTTCCGGCAGCGTCACCTCGCCGTTTTCATCGGTGTAGAAGGTGTCGATTTCCCTGCGCGTCGGGTAGCTCACCGTCTGCGTCACCACGTTTCCGTCGCTGTCCAGCAGCTTGAACGCCGTGTTCGCCAGCCTGACGGTTTTGCCCGTTTTTGCATCCGTCTTGATGAGCTTGAGCCGATACCGAATCGCCTGATTGTTGATCGTCAAAATCGGCGGGTTGGCAACGTCCTCGTCGCCGCGAATGAAGATTTCCACGGGGCTTTTGAGCGCATGTCCCGCTTTGCCCTTCACCTGCTTCAGGACGTACAAGCCATACGGAAGCAGCTTGGTTTTGGCATAGCCGTACCTGTTGGTCACGAGATAATCCCGCTCAAACGCCCGCGCATTGCCGTAGCTTCCGGCTTTTTTGAGGTACAGCTCAAACTCCGCGCCCTCCTCCGGCGTTTCAATCAAGCCTGCATCGTCGTGAATCTCGTTGTCGCCGAGGAATTTCACGATGGCGTACATGCCCTGCCTGATGATGTTGAGCTTCAATCCCTCATACGTCACGACTGCCGTTTCGGACTGGCTCGCCGCGCCCCGCGCATCCACAAAAAAGTGCGCGTCGCTGGGTTCATACCCGACAGGCGGGAACGCCTCGACGATTTCATACAGCCCCGGCCACAGCTCGCCCGTTGCGGCGCTCGCATCGTCGCCCGCCGTCGTCAGCGCATCCACAACCGTATCGCCCTTTTTGAACAATACGTTGCCCTGTCTGTCCCTGATCTCCGCGCCCGCCAGCATGCGGAAAACCGCGCCCGTCAGCTCGCCGTCGCCGCGCGCGCTTGGCGCGTCGATGTTCGCGGGCTGGGGCAGTTCGTCGAGCCGTCTGCTGTTCGGGTCGTCGCCGCCGTACTCGTCGCCGTCCCGCTTATAGAGCTTGAGCTTCACCATGACGGGCTGATTCGTCGCGCGAAGCTGGGTCGTTTCGTCCGAACGCACCGTCGCGTCCAGCGCAATTTCTTCCATGACATAGCCCTCTGTCGCGCCGCGTTCGCGCACGATATATCTGCCCTTGCGCAAAGGCGGGGAAACCGCCGCGCCGTCCTTTTCCGTCGTCATGCTGGCGACAAGCTCGCCGCCGTACTCATCGTTTTCGTAGATATCGAACACCACGCCCTCGATGGGGTTGCCGGTCAGCCTGTCCGTTTTGACCAGCCGAATCCAGCCCTTCGTCGGCTCGTTTTCCGCTTCGACGGTATAGGTCTGCATGTTCTCCCTGTCGATGGTCACATCCACGGAAAATGAGTGATCTGCAAAATGCTCCGGCACCTTGGTTTCAGCCACGCGGTATGTGCCATACGTCAGCATCGGCGAAATTACTTTGCCTTCCGCGTCCGTCGTCATCACCGCCACCACTTCGCCGTCCTGACTGCCGCCATGAGAGGGCAAGCCGCTGATTCTGGTGATGGTAAACTCCGCGCCTGCCAGCGCTTCTTTCGTGAGCTGATCCCACTTGATAATTTGAATCCGCCCCTGAATCGGCTGGTTCGTAGCGCTCAAATCCGTCGTTTCGTCCGACCGCACTTCCGCCTGCATTTCGACCAGCTCGGCAATATATCCCGTCGGATTGTCATGTTCGCGCACGGTATATCTGCCCTTGTGCAGCGGTGATGACAGGGCAAAGCCTGTTTCGTCCGTCGTCATGCCGCCCGCAGGATTGCCGGAAGCATCGTAGATGTCAAACTGAACGCCTGCAATCGGCACACCGTCCAGCGCATCGGTTTTTACCACTCGGATATAGCCCTTTGTCGGCTCGTTTTCGACCTCGATGATATATGTCTTTCCGTTTTCCGTGCAGTCGATTTCGGTTGAAAAGCCGCTGGTTTCGTAATGCGTAGGAACTTTGCTCTCCGTCACGCGATACCGCCCATAATCCAGCCAGCCCGTTTCGGCATAGCCGTTTGCGTCGGTGGTCAGCACGATGGGCGTTCCCGTTCCGTCCGTGCGCGCGACGGTGAACTCCGCGCCTGCCAATGGCTCTTTTGTCAGGCTGTCCGTCTTGGCGATACGGATTTTGCCTCGAATCCGTTCATCCGCAAACGCCGCGCCCGCCGTTCCGCCTGCCGTAACGGTCACGCTTTGACTATCCGGCACGGCGACGAGATAGCCCGTCGGCGCGCCGACTTCTCGCACCGTATAGTTTCCTGCCGGAAGGTTATCAAAGCGCACCGTGCCGTCCGCGCCCGTGGTCTGCGTCGCCATGACCGCGCCGGAAGCGTTCGTCAGCTCGAACGTCGCGCCAGCCAACGCCGCGCCGTTTTCCGCATCCGTCTTGGTCACGATCAGCGCGCCGTTCGGCATATCAAAGCGGATTTCCGTAGACTTGAGCGGATACGGCGATCCCCTCTGCGGGATGATGACCTTCTGGATACCCTCATCCGGCACGGCGACCAGAAAATTGGATTCCTGATCTTCCGTCGAAACGGATTCCGCAGTAAAAGAAAAACCGCTTCCTGCTTGGGAAACGGTAATGGTATCGCCGCTGTTCAGATAGACGTAGGTGCTGTCCTCGCCGCCCGTGTAGCCGGTAATCGTTCCGACTGAACGGCGGATGCGGATACGCGGCGCGTCTGTGGTCAGCGTCGCCGTGCCGGTGCATACGCCGTTGACGACGGACACGGATACGTTTGACACCGTAATTTCGCCCGTCATTTGCGCATAGGTCAGAGCATTTGCCGCCAGCCAGCGCGCATATTCGAGATATTCCTTCGGCGCTTGTCCCGTCGCACGGTAGAACTCGTCCATGTGCCAGTAATCGCGGACGTACTGCGCGCCTTCCAGTTGCTTGATGACTTCCCGGATTGCAAACTGTCCCGCCACTCTTGACCATTCCAGACATTCATCCTCGTAGCGGTCAAGCCCCATGAAAGGAAACGTGTGCCGCAGCACCCAGCCGATGGCGTGCATCGTCTTTTCGCTGTATATGATACCGGAATAGCCCGCTGTCTGTTCATACTGCGCCAGATCGACGACTTTATACGGACCATCCGAGTTGTTTCGGATGCCGGGGCTGTTCATCGTATGCTCAAGACAGTAGACCACATGCTCGTTGATGTAGTGCTGGGTTGCATAAATCGCGCCGTAATTCTTGAGCGACGCAATCTGTACATCGTCATGCACAGAATAGGCGTATACTGTCTGTCCTGCGTAAAACTCGCCCGTATTGCCGCTGAGCGTTTGCAGCCTCGGCGGGGTATCCGCCGCGTACAGCTCCACCGGCGGATATGGAAAGGCGTAATCCGTCACGTCATAATCCGCCGCGTCGGACGGCTGAGTTTCCTCCGCCAGCACCCAAACCGTCGCCGTATCCGTCCACGCCATCTCTCCGTTCGGTTCTTCCGCGCCATACAGATAGCGCACCAGCAGCCACGTTCGCCCCTGCGCATCCTGCCGCGCCTCTTCCACATACACGTTGGCTTCATTGACAAAGTTTCCGTCGTACAGCTCGCCGTCATCGTCGTCGCCCGCCGTTTCGTCGATGTCCAGATAGACGCGCGTGTTCGGCATGACCCGAACGAAAACGCCTGCCTGCACATCCTGTGGTTCTTCTTCCTCCAAAACAGGCGGTTCTTCCTCCGGGATGAAATCCGGCAAATCCGGCGTTGTTTCTTCCTCCGTCAGGCTTTCTTCCTGCGCTGAAAGCTCGTCGGCAGATTCGTCGTCTGCCGCGCCGTCCACCACATCCGTCTCCGGTTCGGGGATGTAGTCCGGCAGACCGTCCGCAAATTCTTCTGCCGATTCATCCAGCCCGCCATCCAGTGTTTCTTCGCTCGCATTGGCTTCTTCCTCCCACGCCGTTTCTTCCGCGTAAATGCCAAAAGGCAGCGCCGTCAGCGCCATGCCCAGCGCAAGCAGCCCTGCCCAAATTCTTTTTGTCATGTTCCTTCCTTTCAGCGCTCCACCGCCAGAATCACCAGCCGTCCTTCCTTGCCCGCATAGCTTCTGTCACAGGTAATCAGGGTCAGAATGGAGTCGTCCGCGCCGACCTCCACGCCCGTATCATACAGGGATTCCGAATTTGCCCGATTGACAAACGCCATGAACGCCGCGTCCCCGGAAAACGTCGTTCTCGACGGCTCCCAGTCGCCGGCCTTCATGTTCACGACCGCAAAAATCGTATATTCGCTGTGGCGGTACAGGCTGTCCAGCACGATGGTTTGGTTGTCCTCGTAAAAATCCGGGTTCTTGTACCGCATGAGCGCGTGAACATCTTCTCGCCGCTGCTGCGCAGGTGATGCCCGTAGATGGCGATGTTCCGCCCCGGCGCTTGATAATCCGCATCCGCCAGCGAAAACAGCGTTCCGACCACGCTCTGTTTTCCGCTGAACGTATGGTTCAGGTAATAATCAGGATCATCCGTCTGCACGACGGGATAATCCACGTTCGTCCCCGGAATCCGCAGCCACGCAACAAAGTCGTGATTTTGCGCCAGATACGCGGACAAGTCCACCATAGCCTGTTCGCCGACTGCGCTTTCAGACTGCTGAACGGGCAATCCTTCTTCCGCCAGCGAAATCGGCGGCACAATGTGCTGATTCAGCGTTTCTTCTTCCACGGTTTCACATGCTTCTGCCTGCTGATGCTGCTCCCGAAGCTGCTCATATTCGCCCGCTTCCGCGCTCACCTCCGCGTCCCATTTCAGCACGGGCAGGATGATGGCGAGCATCCCTCCGATGAGCAGCAGCGCCGCCAGAAGGGTAAGCGGGGAAAACGGGCATCTCCCTTGCTTTTTATTGTTTTTCATATACACTCCCCGATACAAAATAAGGACAGCCTTTTTCAAGCTGTCCCGCAGTTATTCGCTTTTCTGCTTTTCCTTTAACTCTTTGATTCGATTTTCGTCAACAAAATGCGTCGAGTACCATCTTTCAATTTCTGCATTCCCGCTTTTACTGAATCGAAGTGGAATTACGGTTTTATGCCCCTGTCCGTTCTTCTTTCCCGTATTCCACTGTTTGTAATAGCAGAATGACGGTTTCAGTCCTGCTTTCTGCGCATAGACGCGCATCTGGTGCATCATTACCGATAATTTCCGAAGATTCACCGTGCAGACTGCTTCCAGATACGGAATCCTCCCAAAGCGCCAGTTTTCATATTGCTGTTTGGGCAAAATACCGATATCCATCATCACGTCAACGGGCGTCGCATATCCGCGCTTTTGGCATTGATGATACATGGAGGAGTTGACCTTACCGAGCATTTCTCCATCATTCATATCTATTCATCCCATCCCGCCTGATTTGTAATTCACGATTGTGTGCAGCGGATAAAGCCGCACATTTCCTCCATGCGCTTCCGTTTCAATCCGTTCATCAAATCCGCTCTCTGAAAACAGCGCATAATAGAATGTTGCTTCTTTTTTCAGCGGCGACAGTTTTACCAGCGTATCCAGATATTCCGAGTAGGTAAACGGATGTCCCTTAAACTTGCATTCGCCGACCAGATACTCCTTTGCTCCTTTCCCGATGGCAAGCAGATCAATTTCCGTTTCCGCGATGCGCAGCCCACTCTCCGCTTTTTCATCCCGCACCGTCGTTTTTCCCATCCATCTTCCCATTTTTTCAAATCGGAATGGCAGCGCATTGTCCCTTTGCATTTCACGGACAAACTGCTGACAGATCGTTTCAAACGGCATGGACGCAAACTGATGAAGCATCGGCTTTACGCTGTATTCATAAACGCCGTTCACATCTCCGTCCTCAAGCTGCGAATAGTTGGCAAAACCAAACGCATACCAGAATCGAAAAAAGTTGTCCGTCAACCGATACGTTCCACGGCTCATATTCGCCTTTTCCTTGAGCTGAGCATCTATGGAAAACTCTCTTTCCACAATGCCAAGCTCCATCAGATTTTTCAGATATACGCTTGTTTTTGCGTTATTCTCCATCAGCGATTTCTGACTGATCTCATTCAGCCTTGTACTGCCCAACGCGACCGCTTCAATGATGGAATTATAGATGGGCGTTTCCCGCAGTTCCTGATGAAGCAGAAACTCCACCTCGCTGTACAGGATGCTGCCCTTGGTCAGAATATAGCGTTTGATGTTATCCCCCACCGACAGCTCTGGATTCCACTGGCACAGATAATGCGGGATTCCACCAAGAATCGAGTAGGTCAAGACCTTATCCTCATCCGAATAATCGGGGAAAAACTTCATCGCGTCATAAAAGCCCATCTCCCGCATCCTGTATATGCCGGTTGCGCGCCCATACAGCGGGTTCTTTTCGGCAAGCAGCTCCTTTTCGATGAAGCTCATCGCGCTGCCGCACAGAATCAGCATAACGTTGCTGTCCTTGAGCTGCGCGTCCCACAGATTTTGCAGAATGGACGGGATGCTTGGATTTCCCTTGCACATGTACGGAAACTCGTCAATGACCACCAGCTTTTTCTGCTCGCCATAGGGTAAATCCAGAATCGTTTCAAACGCCTTTTCCCAATCCGGGAATTGCGTGATATAGCGCCTTGCC
>URJN01000021.1 GCA_900548125.1 uncultured Eubacteriales bacterium | reverse complement strand
GGGAATATTATTTTTCAGGCTTATAGACAGTCAGCTTATCCTCGCGCACGCCGGTGATGAGCATCAGGCGGTATTTCTTCGCCAGCTCAATCCCCTGCACGGTCGGCGCAGCCTTGGATGCCAGAAC
Organism: uncultured Eubacteriales bacterium; assembly: GCA_900548125.1. Classification (GTDB taxonomy): domain Bacteria; phylum Bacillota; class Clostridia; order Christensenellales; family Aristaeellaceae; genus Ventricola. The sequence continues at coordinate 13,689 of URJN01000021.1, read as the reverse complement.
GGGAACGCCCGCGCGAATGGCCTTGGCGACCATATCCGTAGGCAGACGTCCGCTTGAAAAGAGCGCGCACTGCTTTAAATCAATCCCCTGCATCAACGCCGCACCGATGACCTTATCCAGTGCGTTATGCCGTCCGAGATCCTCGCGGAAGAGAAGCACCTCTCCCCCTCGAATCAAATAACAGCTATGGACGCCGTGCGTCGCGTTAAACAGCGCAGTTCCTTCGCGAATCAGCGATGCAGCGTGATAAAACCACTCCGGCTCCCAATGAATCGGCTGCACGGTCTTTGGTTCGCTCCCCATGCGGAATGCATCGCTCAGCACATGGTTGCCCGTGCAGCAGGTTCCGGTCGTTTCCACAAAATTCTTCGAGGATTCCGTCTGTGCCTGACGGTTGAGCATGACCCGCGCACGCGAACCGTACTGGCAGATATACAGTTCCGTCACATCCTCCGTACTTTCGATGATGCCTTCGGAATACAGCCGCCCCAGCACAAGCTCAGGCAATGCGCTCGGACTGCATACCAGCTTCATCGTCAGCGTTTCGTTGACGTATACATCCATCAAATGCTCCACGGCAACGGTGCTTTCCGCTTGTGCTGCCGCTTCATTCCCGTTGCAGCGAATGCCCCGCACGCTCTCCGCTTCGGTCAAATTCTTCGTCAGGTCAATCAGTTTCATGCTTTTCATCCTCATCTTTTACGCATGCAGCAGCAGAATGTTGACCGGCGCAACGCCAAGTGCCGTCGGGAACTGCTGACCGCGCTTTTCTTTGCTCACGCGCCAAAGCAGCGGCTCTGTATCCGCTCTCTGTCCCGCCCAGCGGAAGCGGACGGAAACCTCAAACGGTTCTTCCATTTCGCCCGCATAAACCACGTCGGCGCGATTCTGCAATGTCTTTGTATTAAAATAATGCGCGCGAATACCGACGGCTGTCACGTCATCCCGAACCGGCTTCGCCGTCGTCAGGCGAATGCCCCAATCCGGCACTTCGACCTCATATTCGCCGATTTTTCTTGCCGACGCAATGTTTTTGCAGCCCGTGATAGCGGCGGCGCAAATGCTTTCGGGGTCGGCAAAAAGCTCTTTGGTTTCCTTTACGATTTTGATTTTTCCCGATTCCATGACCGCGATTCTGCCGCACATATGATATGCCTCGTCGCGGCTGTGCGTCACCATCAGCACGTCGCGCCCGAACGCGCCGAGCCGCTCCTTGAGCTCCATTTGCAGCCTGAGCCTGAGATGGCTGTCCAGCGCAGAAAAAGGTTCGTCGAGCATCAGCAGCTGCGGTCGGTTGACCAATATCCTCGCCAATGCCACGCGCTGCTGCTGACCTCCGGAAAGCTGATACGGACGATGGTTTTCCAATCCATCCAGCTGAAAGAGACGGACGGCATCCTCTAATTCCCGCTCGCGCTTCCGCCTGTCCTTTTCCCTATGCAGACCAACCGCTATATTCTGACGCACCGTCATATTGGGAAACAGCGCATAATTTTGAAACAGATAGCCCACCTGCCGCTGCTGCGGCGGAAGATTCACCCGCGCCGCCGAATCATACAGCACACGGCCGTCCAGCACGATGCGTCCTTCATCCGGCTTTTCGATGCCCGCGATGCACTTGAGCGTCATGCTCTTGCCGCAGCCCGATGCGCCCAGCAGTCCCAGAACGCCGCCGTCCTGCTCGAAAGCACTTTCCAGCACAAAGCTGCCCAGCCTCTTTCTGATGTCCACATGAAGGCTCATGACTTCACCGCCTTTTTCTGCCGTTCCTCCAGCAGGTTGACCGTCAGCAGCACGACCGCGCTGATTGCCATATTGACCATTACCCACATCATGGCGCCCTGCTCGTCATTCGTCCGCCAGAGCTGATAAACCGTCGTGGAAATGGTCGCCGTCCTTCCCGGCGTATAACCGATGAGCATGCTGGTCGCGCCGTACTCGCCCAGCGCGCGCGCAAACGCCAATACACAGCCTGCGCTGATGCCCTGCCGGCAAGCAGGCATGCGCACCCGCCAGAAAATCCAGGTATTCGAGCGTCCGAGCGTTTGAGCGGAGTAGCCCAGATTTTTGTCTACCGCCTCAAACGCGCCGCGCGCCGTCCGATACATCAGCGGAAAAGCCACGACGGATGCCGCCAACACGCCGCCGTACCATGTCATGACGAATTTAATACCGTACTGCATCAGGAACTGCCCGACAGGTCTTTTAACCCCGAACACCAGCAGCAGAAAATAACCGCAGACCGTCGGCGGAAGCACCATCGGCAGGGTCAATGCCACGTCAAGGATGCCCTTAATCAGCCGCGGCAGCTTCGAGGCGTAATAGGCACAGAATATGCCCAGAAAAAACACGAGTACGCTGCTGATTGCCGCAATCCTCAGCGAGTTCCACAAGGGATACCAATCCATCGTCCCTTACTCCTTAAAAAAACAGGGCGCGTCGGAAAAACCGGCGCAGCCCGCTTGATTCCGTTATTCTTTGACAGCCACGGGCGAGAAGCCGACGCCCTCAAAGACCTTCATCGCTTCCTCGGTTTGCAGATAATTGAGGAACGCCTGCGCTGCCTCGGCATGCTCCGCCGTTTTCAGCACAGCAGCCGGATAAATCACCTGACCGCACATGTCCTTCGTCGCCGCATCCACCACGGTCAGACCCGCGGAGAACGCATCCGTGCAGTAAATGACGCCCGCGTCCACGCTGCCTTCCGCCACCTGCGTGGTCACTTCCTTGACGTTGGTGCCGTAGGTCAGACAGCCAGCCTTCGCCAGCGCATCCTCATCCAGCCCGTAGAACGCAAGAATCTTCTGGGTATACTGTCCGACCGGCACGTCGCTGTTGCCCATCGCCAGCAGCACGTCGCCCGCCTTCAGCTTTTCCGCAAGCTGCTCAAAGCTCTCGATACCCTTTTCGTTGCCCGCCGGCACAACCAGCGTTACCTTGTTTTCCAGCAGATTGATTCGGCTTCCCTCCGCCACGAAATCCAGCCCGTCTTTATTGACGGCGGGATCGGCGGCGATATCCAGCTGATTCATCTGCTTCTGACCGGCGGAAATGAACAAATCGCATTCCGCACCCTCCTGAATCTGCGTTTTCAGCGTTCCGGAGGAGTCAAAGTTGTAGGTGATGTTCACGTCCGGATGCTCCGCTTCGTATGCCGCCTTAATCTGCGTCAGCGTTTCCGTCATAGACGCCGCAGCGAACACCACCAGATCCGTCGTTTCCGCCCACGCCGCCGCGCAGGTCACCAGCAAGGTCAGGGTCATCAGGATAGTTGCCAGTCTTTTCATGTGAGTACTCCTTTTGCCCCGTCTTTCAGGGGCGATTTATTTGCAAAGCGTCCGGCTTTACGTCCGCTTATGCACACGAAAAAAACAGGGTAACGTCAAATCCTCATCTTAGTCACGGAGCAGCGGCATAAACCGCCCTCCCGCTCACTTGCGCGCGCAATCCTGAACTTCGTTGCGCAGAAGCCCCATTGCGTGGGGAATCGTATCCATGAATACATCCATGCTTTCCATGCAAGCCTTTGGGCTGCCCGGCAGATTGATAATCAGCGTCTTGCCGCGGATGACCGACTGCGCGCGGGAAAGCATCGCGTGCTTGGTAAACTGCATCGAGGCTGCGCGAACCGCTTCGGCAATGCCCGGTGCCAGCCGCGTTGCGACGGCAAGCGTCGCCTCCGGCGTCGTATCGCGCGGGGAGAATCCGGTGCCGCCCGTGGTCAGAATCAAATCCAGCTGACGCTGGTCTGCCAGACGAATCAGCTGTGCTTTCAGTGCCGTCTGCTCGTCCGCCAGCAAAATCTGCTCGACGACCTCATAGCCGCTTTCCTCAAGACGCCGGACGATTGCGGGTCCACTTTCGTCCTTGCGTTCGCCGCGCGCGCCCTTATCCGAAAGCGTGATGACCGCCGCCTGCCACGGACGCGGCGTTTTGCGCGGCTCAATCACCATTTCATCGCCCACATGAATCGTGCCGGGCTCCAGAACGCGGGCAAAAACGCCCTCGCGCGGCATGATGCAGTCGCCCATCTTCTTATAAATCTCACAATGGCTGTGACATTCCTTGCCAATCTGCGTCATTTCCAGCAGAACACTTCCGCAGCGCAGCAGCGTTCCCACAGGCAAGGCGCGAAAATCAAAGCCATCGACCACGAGATTTTCGCCGAACGCGCCGGGAATGACCCCCGCGCCCTTCTCGTTGAAGGCGGCAATCTTGTCCGCGCTCAGCAGGCTGACCTGACGATGCCACTGACCCGCATGGGCATCGCCGTCAATGCCCCAGTTCACCTCGAAATAACCGCTGTTCACGTCGTGCTTCTGAATGCCGCGGCGATCACTGGTACATACCGCAATAACCTTACCCATATGGCTCATCCTCCGATTTCGTTCATTCTCCGGCTTTCGGCGTCCGCAATCTGCTCTAAAAAGCCATGTCTCTGCGGCTTTCCCGCAATCGCTTCTTTCATCGCCGCGCCGATTTCCTCATCCGACGCACCGCTCCGAAGCATCGCCCTCAAATCAATGCCTGCCTTATGATTCAGGCACAGCTTCAAAAAACCGTCCCCCGTCAGCCGAATACGGTTGCAGGAGCTGCAAAACTCATGGCTCAGCGGGCTGATAAAGCCCAGCGAACCGACAAAGCCCTTCGGACGCATATAGCGCGCAGGTCCATAGCCATGCAGCGTATCGTCCTCCTGCATCTCGCCGAAGGTTTCGCGGCAGCGCACTATCATTTCATCAGTCGGAATGGGCGTCAGGTCTTTGCCGCATCCCAGAGGCATCAGCTCAATAAACCGGACACAGATATCCTTCGTTCTCGCCAGCTCCGCCACCTGCATCAGCCCCGCGTCGTTCAAGCCCCGCACGGGAACAGCATTGATTTTCACCCGTATGCCTGCATCCAGCGCATCCTCTATCACGCGCCGCACCACCTGGATGTCGCCGCCGCGGGTCATCTCTCGAAAAACATCGGGATCCAGGCTGTCCACCGAGATATTCATCGAGGTCAGCCCCTTGCTGCGAATCTCCTGCACGCGCCCATCCAGCAGCATCGCATTGGTTGTCAGCGCGATGGTTTCGATGCCGGGAATGCGGTGGAGCATGTCAATCAGCTCCATGCACCCCTTCCGAGCCATTGGTTCGCCGCCCGTCACCCGCAAATGCCGGATGCCCAAAGCCGCCGCCTGCCGCACCACGCGGACGATTTCCTCATAGCTCAGCACGTCGCTGTGACAAAAGCTCTGCACGCCGCTCGCGGGCATGCAGTATATGCAGCGCAGATTGCAGCGATCCGTCACGGAAATCCGCATATAGTCGATATTCCGTCCGCATCGGTCAATCATCTCGTGCCTCCTCAAATTCGGGATCGTTGATAAAGCTGCCGCTCTTGCCTCCGGTTTTTTTCGCCAGATGGATGCCGCCGATTTCCATGCGCTTGTCAATCGCCTTGCACATATCATAAATCGTCAGCAATGCCACGGATACACCGGTCAGTGCTTCCATTTCAACGCCCGTCTGTCCCTTGAGCTTCGCCGTACACAGGCATTCAATCTCACAGCTTTCTTCGAGTATGCGGAAATCAATCGAGGTCTTGCCAATCATCAGCGGATGGCACATGGGAATCAGGTCGCTCGTGCGCTTGACCGCCATGATCCCCGCCACGCGCGCCACGCCAAGCACATCACCCTTAGCGGCACTGCCCTCACGGATTGCGGTCATGGTATCCGGACTCACGCGAATGCGTCCCTTAGCAATCGCCGTCCGCTCCGTTTCATTTTTGGCGGTTACATCGACCATGACAGCCTGCCCATTCCCGTCAAAATGCGTCAGTTTTTCAATCATATCAGCACTACCTCAACTTCATCATCCTGATGCAGCGCACCCGTCCCTGCCGGAATATCAATCAGGCAATTACAGCCGATATTCGCCGACAGCGAACCGCTGGAATGGTTGCCCGAAGCCGGACGCACCGTTTCTCCGTCGAAAACCGCACGAATCAGGCGGCGTCCGGGGCTGGGCTTGGGAAACTCCCCGCGCAGTCGGGTCTTGACGCGCTTTGCGTCGATGTTCGTTTCGCCGCTGAGACGCCGAAGCGTCGGCACGGCAAACACTTCAAAGCAGCACAGCGCCGCAAACGGATTGCCCGACAGACAAATCATCAGCTTATCTTGATACAGACCGCACAGCAGCGGGCTGCCGGGCTTCATCGCAATGCGCCAGAAAAGCCGCTCGGCACCCATCAGCGGCAGCACCTGATGGAAAATATCCTTTTTTCCGACGGATACGCCGCCGGTCGTCAGAATGATATCCGCCTCCAGCGCAGCATGCGCAAGCGCATCCGCCACATTCTGCGGATCATCGGACAACTCGCCCAGCTGAACGCACTCAACCCCCAGCTCTGCAAGCCGCGCCGTCAGCGCCATCTGATTGGAATCGTAGATTTTTCCGAAGGTCAGCGGCTGCCCCGGCTGAGTCAGCTCATCCCCCGTACACAGCAGTGCGGCGCGCACCCGACGGACGACCTTCACACGCGCTTGACCCACGCCTGCCAGAACGGCCAGATGGGTTGCCGTCAGCTTTTCGCCCGCATGCACCAGCACCTCGCCCGCCGCGACATCCTCACCCGCCAGACAGATATTCCTGCCATGACTCACGGGCGCGTATATTTCGGCGTAGTCCATTCCCTCATCGGTATCCTCCTGACGGACAACGCAGTCGCAGGTTTCGGGAACAGGCGCACCGGTCATCACCCGAACCGCCTCGCCCCGCGCCGGACGGAACACCTCGCCGCAGCCCGCGCAGGCTTCGCCGATTACCTTGACCACAGCGGGATGCTCACGAGAGGCATCCGCAATGTCTTCGCTGTGCAGCGCATAGCCATCCAGCGGGGAACGATTGAACGGCGGCACATTCATCGGAGAAACGACATCCTCCGCCGCGATTCTGTTCAGTGCATCCAGAAGCGGCAGCTCCTGCGCGTCCGTCACCGGCTTCGCGTGCGAAAGCAAAATGCTTAAAGCACCTTCAAGGCTTTCCATGCCGCGTCCCTCACTTTCCAAACCCACAGTTAGGCCAAACGCAAACCGGACAATTCAGGCAAAGACCTCCGTTGCCCAAGTTCGCCAAATCATCCGCAGTAATCGGTTCATCCGAGAGAAGATACGGCAGACAAATATCGAAAATCGTCCGCTTTGCATACATGACGCATCCCGGCAGACCGCAGACCGGTCTTCCGTCGGGCATATACGAAATCAGGAACATCGCACCCGGCAGAACCGGCGCACCGTAGGAAACAATCCTCGCGCCGGTGTTGCGGATTGCCAGCGGCGTTCGGTCATCCGGATCGACAGACATGCCGCCGGTGCAGACCACCATCTCCACGCCTTCATCCAGCATCCTGTTGATTGCCGCCGTAATGCTCTTGTCATCATCGTCGCAGATTTCATGAGCCGCCATTTCACAGCCGTATTCAGCCAGCTTCTGCTGAATGACCGGCGTGAATTTATCGTTGATTCGTCCGTGGAAAACCTCGCTGCCCGTGGTCACCACGCCGTATTTGCGCGCACGGAACGGTTTAAGCCGAAGAATCGGCGTATCGCCCGCCAGAGCCTTCGCCTTTTCCATCGCTTCCTTTTCAATCACCAGCGGAATGATGCGCGTACCGCAGAGCTTGTCGCCCTTCTTGACCGGCACGCCCGCCGAGCGAATCGCAATCATCATGCGTCCAAGGCTGTTGATTGTCTTGAGCCGCGCCTTATCCGCCAGAAAGAGACCGTCTGTTTCTGCCGTCAGCTCAATCTTGCCTTCCTTCGGCTGGGACGCTTTCATATGCTCGTCCATACAAATGTCGCGCAGAATCTCTGCCGCTTCATTTTCATGCAGGATATTTTCGTTCTTTTCCCAGATATAAATGTGTTCCTTGCCCACGCTGAGCAAAACGGGAATATCTTCCTCCGTGATGATATGCCCTTTACGGAAAACCGCGTCCTTGGTCACGCCAGGGATAATCTGCGTGATATCATGGCAGAGTACCTGTCCGACCGCCTCGGTGGTTTTAATCAGCTTCATTTGTTTTTCCCCGCTTTCTTCTATGATACAACGATACACCTATGATTTTTTAGAAATCCCGCAAACGTTTTAGGCTTGGGATTCCGAAAAGAGTTTGGAGCAAAGCCCTGACTTCCCCATTTTCCTATTTGTACAGCACGATGGTTTATGGTACAATATACGCAATATTTCATTTCAAGGGAGCAATGCCCATGAAAGCTGTTTGCATCGCCGGATGGTCTGATTCCGGAAAAACGACGTTAATCGAGCGGCTGATTCCCCTGCTGATGGGCAGGGGACTGCGCGTAGGCGTCGTCAAGCACACCCACCATTCGCTTTCCATGGATCAACACGGAAGCGACACCGACCGTTATCGCGGCTCCGGAGCCGCCGCTGTGGTGCTTGCCGCTCCGGACGGAACAGCCCTGCTCGATTCGCGCCCCATGAATCTGGCGCAGACGCTCGCGCTGATGCCCGATATGGATTTAATTCTGATCGAAGGGTTTGACCGCGAAGCCCATCTGCCGACTCTGGAGGTTTGGCGCACGCAGGACGCCCCCTTCCGCTCCTGCGAAGAATGGCGGTGCGCCGTCATCACGGATTTGCCCTGCGAAACGAAGCTGCCTGTATTCAGCCCATCGGACATCGACGCCATTGCCGATTTCATAGGCACGCTTCTTTAATTTTTTCGCGCTTCATCTCGGTTTATTTTCAGAATGTCCTTAATGTATAACCATATAAGAAGGAGCCGGTCTCCCCGCCAAACGGGTCGAACCAGCTCCTTTGCTTTTCATTTTGCTGAGGCTCTTCTATTTTCAGGCTTCTTCATCTTCCGGACGGACGCGCGGTTTAACCGTCTTGCTGACAATCACGCCCAATTCAAAAAGCACACACATGGGAATCAGCAACATCAACTGGCTGACCACATCCGGCGGCGTCAAAATGGCTGCCGCAACCGCCAGACCCAGAATTACGTATTTGCGTTTGCTTGCCAGGCTCTTGGAATCCGTCCAGCCCATGCGGGTGGTGATAAACATCGCCACAGGCAGCTGGAACGCGATGCCGAAGGGCAGCAGGAAGCCAAACAGGAAGTTTACGTATTTATCAATCGACAGCATAGGCGTCGCCAGATTTTCGCCGGAGATAATGAAGAAATCGACCGCCAGATAATACACGGCGAAATAGCAGAACACCACACCGACCAAAAACAGAATCAGCGCGATAAAGAACAGCAGCCGAAACAGCCGCCGCTCCTCGGGATACAGCGCGGGCTTGATGAACTGCCAGACCTGCCAGATAATGACAGGACTTGCCACAATCACCGCCGCAATCAGCGCGACCTTGAACTTGGTCATCAGAGCTTCAGACATCGCGGTATAAATCAGCTCAACGCCGCGCGCCGAAATCGGACCGGTAATCAGGCTCATCAGCCAATCAATGCACAGATAAAAAATCAACACAAAGGCTGCCAGCACCGTTCCCGCGCTAATCATCAGCATGCGGCGCAGCGCATTGAGATGAGTCAGAATCGACGCCTTTTCCTCATCCACCTCGTGACGCTGCATCTCGTCCCGTTGTGTTTTGTCTTGCTTGTTCATGACTTACCCCCGTTTCTTTTTTGCGGGTAAGCCTCAGCCCTGCTTGTCATCCGGCTTTTCTTCGGTCTTCTCAGCCGGTTCGTCCTCCTTGACGGCCTTCTTGAAGTCCTTGATGCTCGTACCCAGTGCCTTGCCCACGCCGGAGAGCTTGCTTCCGCCGAAAAGCACCAATGCCAACACAATAATCAGAATAATCTCAGTCGTACCCAGTCTCATAGTTGTATTTCCTCCTTAAATATTCCGTTCAGGATTTTAAATGCTTTCTGGCTTCCCGTTCTTTTTTCGCTTCTTCGTCCATCTTGTCAACGTCCTTCTTCAGGGCATTCAGATTACGCTGAAGCTCCTGGGACGCATCGCGCAGCTCGTCGCGGACGTCCAGCTCTTTTTTCGTCTGCTTGATTTCCTCGGCGGTCTGATTGATTTCACGTTCCATATCATCCCAGCCGGTTTCCTTTTTAAGTTCTTCAATCATTCGGCGAATCATCCGAACCTGACGCCCCAGCCATCTCGCTACCTTGGGCAGATCCTTGGGCCCGACAACCAGAAAGGCTACGAGCAGGATCATAATCAGCTCGCCAAAGCCGATATTCAAATCCTAACAACCTCCTTTTCTGTGTCGCTTGTTCGCTTCGTCTATCATATCGCATAGTCAGAAAAATGTCAATCGCAATCTTCCCGTACTTTATATGTTAGTATACACTAAATAAGTTCAATCGTTTGGTATGGCTGGTTTTTGATGAACACATAAACTTTTCGTTAAAAAAAATACGATTTCTTCTTGCAAACAGATGTTTTTTGTGCTATTCTGTGTGTAGCAGAAACAGAGAAAATCCGCGCTTGTGTGACCCTTCGGGTCTATCAAGCCAATGGGTGACGCGGGCAATCGCATCGCCTGCCATTTTGCGAAGGAGTTTCCCCTGTACCGCTTTTTTATGTGTAGTTTTTTTCATGCCGCAGGCAGAAAAGAGCTTCATGCGGAGGCGATCAGGCGAGACTCTGTTTTTGTATTCGGAAAAGGCTGTAAATCCCTCAGCAGTCCCGCGTCGGTTTCGCGTGAGCGGATTTACATAGCAAATGCAACCCAGTTTCAAAAGGAGGAGACAACATGGCTGATAAGAAGCGCTTCCTTGACAAGGACTACACTCGTCGGCAGTTCCTGAAGCTCTCCGGCAAGAGTCTGGCTGGTCTGGCGCTGTCCACCTCGATGCTCAGTGCGATGGGCGTCACGGAAAAGGCGGTAGCCGAGGATAAGGTTCGCGTATGGGCTTTCCCGCAGGGTCTGCTCGTCGTGGATGCGGATCGCTGCGTGGGCTGTCAACGCTGCGAAATCAACTGCACCCTGACCAACGACGGCTGCTGCTCCAGCTACATTTCCCGCGTCAAGGTGACCCGCAACCTGTATTCCAGCCGCAACGGAAACGGCTTGTACACCGAAAACAACTGGACCTACTTCCCTGACACCTGCCGTCAGTGCGAAGATCCTGCCTGCGGCAACGCCTGCCCGATGCAGGCGATTTACGCGGACGAGAGCGGTATCCGCCGCGTCGATCCGGACAAGTGCGTAGGCTGCGGTGCCTGCCACGAGGCTTGCCCGTGGCATATGCCGACCGTCAACCCCGTTACCAAGAAATCCTCCAAGTGCATCATGTGCGGCGCCTGCGTAGAGGGCTGCCCGTCCGGTGCGCTGTCCATCATCCCGTGGGATAAGATTTCCGCTGCGGCTCAGGCCGTCTGATGAAGTTTCACCCGGAAAAAAATAAGAAATCAGGAGGGTAACATCATGTCCGTTAAGAATGGCATCAACGGCTGGGCCGGTACCGTACTGCGCGTCAACCTGTCCACCGGCACCATCACCAAAGAAGATACCCTGCCCAAGTATAAGCCCTACATCGGCGGCATGGGTCTTGGCTATAAGGTCATCTGGGACGAGGTCCCGCTGGATTCCGACCCGCTCGGTCCTGCGTCGAAAGCCGTATTCGGCGTCGGCCCGCTGACTGCCTCCGGCGTTCCCTGCTCCGGCCGTATGAACGTTTCGTTCCTGTCCTGCTGGTCCAAGGGCAACTCCATCGTGGACGCGCATATGGGCGGTCACTTCGCGCATGCGATGAAGTACGCCGGCTATGACGCGATTATCCTCGAGGGGCAGAGCGACAAGCCGGTTTACCTCAAGATTGACGACGACAACGTGACCATCGAGGATGCCTCCCACGTCTGGGGCAAGGGCACCTTTGAAACCAACGCCGTCCTCTCCAAGGAAAACGGCGACACCTTCGACGTGATTTCCATCGGTCAGGCGGGCGAGAATCTCGTTCCGATGAGCTGCATGGTCACTTCCGTCGGCAACTCCGGCGGCGGCGGCGTCGGTGCTGTGCTGGGCTCCAAGAAGCTCAAGGCTCTGGTCTGCCGCGGCACGGGCGCGGTCAAGATTGCCCGTCCGATGGAAGTCCGTCTGCTGAGCAACTACATGATTAAGGAACTCGTCGGCGGCAACAATAACCACAACGTGCCTTCTGTTCCGCAGAGCTGGGCGGAGTATTCCGCTACGGTCAAGAACCGCTGGCAGGGCGCGCCGGGCGTTGTCTGGGGCAAGGCTCCCAACGGTCCGGTTGACACGGGCGAGCAGCCTGTCGGTCAGATCAACGTCGCCGCGATGCGCTGCCAGAAGGGCGTGTTCGACTTCGGTCACGTCGCTGAGAAATATACCGTGAAGCAGGGCGGCTGTTCTTCCTGTCCGGTTCGCTGCTACACCGAATATGAGATGGATCCGCTGGCGGATTACGATCTGCCGACGCATGTTTCCAACACCTGCATGCCGATCGTCGCGCAGGCCAACATCTATCCGGAAGGCACGCATGATTTCGTGGACGAGGGCGACGCCAAGATGATTCTGGGCGGTGCCGGCTCCCGTGCGCAGGACGATTACGGCGTATGGTGCAACTACGGCAACCTCTACACCGACTTTGCCCGTCTGTATAAGGACGGCATCCTCAAGGAACACATGACCGAGGAAGAGTGGAACGCTGTGCCGTGGGATCTGATGAAGAACGGCGATCCGCGCTGGACGGTCGAGTTCTATCGCCTGATTGCCGAGGGCAAGGGCGTTTGGGGCGAGATTGGCAAGGGCACCTATTACCTCTATCATGCGTGGGGACTTGACGACGCGACCAAGAACAGCGCGGGCAAGAACTACTACGACGAGGTTTCCGGCAAGAATACCAACGTCACCTACAACGGCTACCCGAAGCATCACTCCTCCGAGGATGCCTGGCAGAGCGGTCTGCTGTACAACCTGATGTACAACCGTGACTGCATGATTCACCACTGCACCAACTTTGTGCGCTCCGGTTCTCCTTACGAAGAAGTCATCAAGCCGGTTCTGGAGAGCTTCTTCGGCGAGGGCGCGACCGACGCACCGAAGCACTATACCCCGATTAACGACGCCAAGATTCGTCTGGCGAAGTGGGCATTCTTGGGCAAGCAGTGGCATGATTCCGCGACGCTGTGCAACTGGATGTACCCGATGACCCTGTCCCCGTCCAAGAAGCGCGGCTACAAGGGCGATTTGGATCTGGATGCGAAGTACATGACCGCGGTTGTCGGCGAGGATTACACCCGCGACAGCCTCGACTTTGACTGCGAGCGCATCTCCAACATGCTCCGCGCCATGACCGCGATCTCCTTCAAACTGAACCTTGGCAGCGACAACCTGCGTAAGGATCACGACAGCATTCCGGCTTGGGTATTCGACAAGGAGCCGGACTTCAAGGCGTTCGACGAAGGCACGGTCAAGATGGATCGCGACGACATGGAAAAGGCCAAGACGATGTTCTACGAGGCGATGGGCTGGGACACCGAGACCGGCATCCCGACCCGCGAAACCCTCGAGAAATTCGATTTGGGCGACATGGCGGACAAGCTGGCTGAGCTGGGTCTGATTAAGTAAGAATGCCGTGCGCTCAGACAAAACGTCTGAGCATGCAGGAATATCGGCATCGCCCGCTGAATCAATCAGCAAGGCAGTTTCAGGGAGCAAGGGCATCGCT
>URJN01000020.1 GCA_900548125.1 uncultured Eubacteriales bacterium | reverse complement strand
ACGCGCATCAAGACGTTCATGAAACATAGTTGTGACCTCCGAAAACTAGAAAAATCAAGTAGAAATTACTGACAACCTAATTATCACGAGCTATTATATACATAGAAAACTAAATTAAACACGCTAAAGGGGAGAAATTTGATGAATAATCTTATGAAATTTAGTGATAGCGAATTTGGAGAGCTTAACGTCTTGGAAATTGACGGCAAGATGTATTTCCCTGCGACGGCTTGCGCAAAGGTACTTGGTTACGACAATACACGGGATGCAATTATAAGGCACTGCAAGGGAGTCGTGAAACACGACACCCTTACAACCGGCGGAACACAGAAGATTAACTTCATCCCAGAAGGCGACCTATACCGCCTTATCGTTCACAGCAGACTGCCCGCAGCGGAGCGCTTTGAAAAGTGGGTATTCGACGAAGTGCTGCCGACGATCCGAAGGGAAGGGTACTACGCGCCGGACATTCAGACCATTGTCAAAGCCGCTGTTGAGGCGGCTGTGAGCGAAGCAATCAAGGCGTATCCAAAGCCCCAACCGAGGAGGCGCAGAACAGGCGGTGCGATTGTCGGAATCATCGCCAATCTGGATGCACCACTCCGGCAGGAGGTTGACCTCATGCTGGCTGGCAGGAAAATGACTTACAAGGACATCAGCAAAGCGCTCGAAGAAGAATACGGCATCCATGTCAGCAAGAGCAGCATCGGCAGATATGCCAAGCAGATCAGTGAAACGGATTTTGTGGTACCCGAACAGATTTACATAGACTCCGCTGAAGAAAACCATCCCAATCTATAATCAAATATTTCTTCATTTTCCTACCTGACGAGAACCAGACAGCGACTGGTCGAAACGCCCGAAAGGGCGTTGTAGGAAGCTACAGAATCCTACACCTATTTTAACACAATTAACAAGAAAAAGTAAATGAAGGAGGCGAAAAAAATGCGCACGGACAAGAAACCTACGCCGTTTGGGCGAGCAGTACGGATGCGGCTTGCAGCGCTCGATATGGATCAGAAAACGCTGGCGGAAAAGCTGGGAACAAGCCCGGCGTATATCAGCGTCATCATATACGGAAAACGGACAAGCCCCAAGATGGTTATGCGTATCTGCGAAACTCTTGATATGCCGATTAAGGTTAAATGGTTGAAGGAGGCGTAACGGATGGAGATAAGAGTTATGGACAGCGCGACTGCTGCCGGACTCTTGGGCGTTACCGATAGAGCCATCCGCAAGCAGATCAGCCAAGGCAAGCTGAAAACAGAAGCGATGAGGGGAAGCAAGGGCGGCGGTAACTGCGGCATGAGCAACATGATTCCCATCAGCGAAGTGCTTCAGCAGCTCGATACCCAAGGACGGCTCCTCTGGTACGAAAGCCAGAGCGGGCTATCCACCCAAGTTTCTGCCGCGGACCTTGCGACATACAAGGAAGCCTTCGGAGAGGAAGGGCTGACCGAGCTGGCAAATCGCCAGCAGGCGGTTATGGCACTGGACGGCATCCTGAACAGCGGCGAGCGGGGCAGGACGGCGGCGATGGACGCGCTGGCGGGGACGCTGGGCGTGACGAGCCGGACGCTGCGGCGTTGGCACGCGGCATACAAGGAGCGCGGGCTGGCGGCGATCATGGACAAGGTGGAGCGCAGGGACAAGGGGCAGAGCCGGACATGCTGCCAGTTGGCGCGGGACTTCATTGAGGCGCAGATGTGCGACAATCGGAAGTTTCCGCAGACGCTGGTGCTGGAGCACCTGCGGGAACGGGCAGCGGAATATGGTGAAAACGCCTGCAACTGCTGCGTGTACTGCGACGGATCGGACGCACGGCGGGCACTCAGACCGGCGGACAGGGAGAAATACCCGATCTGCACGATGGCAAGCGGCTCGATGATGATTCCGGCGAACCGCCACGCGGTCAACCGCATCGTGGAAACGATGGATAAGGCACAGATGACCTTCGCCCGATACGGCAAGCGGGCTTGGGAAGCGGCGTACATGCAGAAAACCAAGCGAAGCAAGCCGACGCTGGTCAATGAAGTTTGGTTCGGCGACCACCACAAGCTCGACCTGTTCGTGCTGGACGAGAATGACAATCTGGTGCGCCCGTGGATGACGGCTTGGATGGACGCTTGTTCCAAGAAATTCGTCGGCTGGGAGCTGACGTTGGAGCCGAACAGCGACACGGTTGCCGACAGCTTCTGCCGGGCGGCGGTGTATACGAAGGGCAGCGACGTTCACGGTCTGCCGCGCTACATCTACATCGACAACGGCAAGGATTACCGCAGCCATCGGTTCGAGGGCGAAACGCTGGTGGAAACCGATCTGGGCTGCCTGAACGCTGAATTTTCCGAAAAGGAAGGTTTGCTTCGGGCGCTGGGCGTGGGCGTACACCATGCGCTGCCGTATCGCGGCTGGTCGAAGGACGTGGAACGCGCCTTCGGCACACTGGAAGATTTTGTCCGCGAGTTCCCCGGCTGGTGCGGCGATTCGCCGGAGGAAAGACCCGAAGATAACGGGCGCATCCTCCGCAGGATGAAGGAACGCGGCGAGCTGATGACCTTTGAGACCTTTGCCAAGTGCTTCGCGGAGAAGTTGCTGCCCAAGTACGAAAACCACATCGGCGAGGACGGGCTTTCCCCTGACCAGCGGTATCGCCAAGCGGAAAAGGCGCGCAGCGATACGCCGGATTGGGCGACGATGGCGATCTTCAAGAGCCAGAGCGTGAAGCGCGTGGTCACGACGCAGGGCGTGCGGCTCAACAATCAGCTTTTCTGGCATCCCGAAATGGCGGATATCATCAGGGAGCAGGTCACGATTTATTACAACCGGGGCTACAACCCCAGCGTATCGGTTTTCAGCGGCGGACACTTCGTCTGCGAGGCGGAGCCGGTCGAGCTGATGGCGTTGATCGACCCGGACGAGGAAAGGGTGGCGGCGCACATGGCAGACCAGAAGCGGCAGCAGCGCAAGGTCACGGACAGGCTGGCGTACATCCGGCAATCCACGAAGCGGATTACCCGCGAGGCATACGCCGAGGAGATTGACGAACAGCGCCAGCGCATGGCGACGGTCACGTCGCTGGAAGCGGCGCGTGCGGGAAAAGCCAAGCAGCAGGTCGCGGACAAGGCGGCAGGACGGCGCAAGGCTGCATCCGCAGGCGAAAACGCAGTGCGCAGCATGATTGCCGCGAATGGCGAAAAGCTGCTCAAACGAAGCGCACGTTAAGTGTCACGAGGCATAAAGCCCAAGGTCCAATCCCGTGAAAGCCGGGATCGTCCCTGAAAGGGGGCGCGACGCTCACAGCTTTAGCTGAACAAAGGAGGTTTTCAATCAATGGATGCGTTAATGGGGATTGCGCTGTTTGGCGCGGGCATGACGGCGGGCGGCGGCTTGATCGTCAGCTATTACAAGTCGCTCAAGGGCGTACAGGACAGCGAGCGCAAAATTGCGGCGCGGAACATGGACGAGGCGCGGCGCTATAACGAGGCAATGCGCCTTGAACTGAACGAAAAGACAGATTGCCTGAACCGCATGGAGCAAAAGCGGCAGGTGGAAGCAAGCTGGTGCGACGGATATGAAGCCGGGCTGCGCGAAGGGATGCGCGGCGTAACGGTCGGCGATGTGGTGACATTTACCCGCCTGCGCAGAGCGCGGGACAATCGGGCGGCAAACGACTAAGGAGGGAGCACAGATGGAAGCGAGAGAGATTCTGGCGCAGCGTGCGCCGTCGCTGGAAGAACGCATCAACGCCCTGCGGGATAAGGGCGTGGTCATCGGCGGGACGACCTACCGCTACAACTTCGCGCAGATCAGCGCGGCGACCGGTGTAAGCCGCAGCATGATCAGCATGTTCGCCAACGGCAACATCCGCATCAAGCCGGAGCAGCAGAAGATTCTGGAGGATTGGGTCAGCGACATCGAGCGTCAGGCGCAGGCGGAAGCCATCGAAACGGGCGCAGTTGAGGAAACGCCCGCTCCCACGCCACAGACCTTCAAGCGCAGTATCGAGCTGTACCAGACCCACGAGTTCACCGAGGCGCTTGGCTTGCTGGAATGGACGCGGGACAACCGGAAGATGTGCGTCATGGTCGGATATCCGGGCATCGGCAAAACGACGGTCATCCGCGAGTTCGCCAAGCGCGTGCCGGATGTGCATGTCATCGTCTGCCGCTCCACGATGCGGATGCGCGACCTGCTGGACAGCATCGCGGAGAGCATCGGCGTAAGCGCCAGCGGAAGCAACGACGAGCGGGTGCGCCGCATTCAGCGCGAATTGGCGGCGAACCGCGACACGATGCTGATTTTCGACGAAGCCGATCACCTGTACGGCTGGGATGTGAAGAAATTCGAGATTATCCGCCAGCTCTGGGACGAAACGAACACGCCCATCGTGCTGGTCGGACCGCCGAGACTGGAGGAAATCCTGACCCACGGAAGCGGACGGTCGAACCTGTCCCAGCTTTACCGGCGCAAATACGAAATCAAGCTGACCGGCATCAAGCCCGACGAAGTGCGTGCCATCCTCGCGCAGTACGACGTGGAGCCGCGTGTGGCGGCGGAGCTGACGCTGATCGCGACCGATACCAGACACGGCGGCATGGGCAACTTCATCGAAATCTTTGGCATGTGCCTTGAAGCGGCGGCGGGCGGCACGGTCACGCAGGAGATTCTCGCGGGCGCGAAGTGCTACAAATTGCAGGGCTAAGAAGGGGGTGTAAGGATGTTGACGGTCAAGCAAAACGGCGGGCTGCTCATCGTCCGCGATGAGGAAGGGCGCATGGTGCGCAAGTTCAACGCCGTAGCGGCGGCGAAGGACTGGCTCAAGCTGGGAGCCGCCGAGTTTTACAAGAAATACGGCTTCCGCTTCCAGCCGCGAGGCAGTACGCTGGCGGAAGCGACGAGGCAGATGGGACAATGAACGACAGACCGCCAGACCCGGCTTATCGCAAGATAAGCTATGACCCGTGCAAGCCGGGTGCGCCTCCCGCGTGGAGGCGCGGCGCTTATGGTCAAGGAGGTGAACATGGATACATCGAGCACAATCAAGCGTCTGCTGGGCGAGTATGAGAAGATCCGAACGGAGAACCAGCGGGAGGGACAGCGGCGTGAGCGGGAAATCCGTCAAGGATTCCCGACTATCGCGGTGCTGCTGGAGGAGCGGCGAGACCGTCTGACCGGCTCCATCCGCACGGCGCTGCAAGGGCACGCCGTGGACGCGGAGAACCTGCAAGGCGAGATGCGCGAGTTGAACGGCAGGATTCGCGCCGAGCTGACGAAAGCCGGATATCCGGAGGATTATTTGCAGCCCATCTACCGCTGCCCGATCTGCCGGGATACCGGCTATGTCGGCGAACCGGTGCATGAACTTTGCGCCTGCATGAAGCAGCGCATCATGGACGCGGAGAACGCCGGAGAACACAAGGGCGGGCTGGGCAGGCATAGCTTTGCGCAGTTCGACCTGAATGTTTTCCCGGATATTCCGATTCCCGGCGAAAAGCGCAGCCAGCGCGACCACATGCGGCTGATCCTGCGGGCGGCGCAGAGATACGCGGAGGATTTCCCAGACAACGAAAAGCCGAATCTGATTTTCTTCGGCGCGGCGGGGCTGGGCAAGACCTTCGTTGCCGACTGCATTGCGCAGCGCATCATGGAGCACGCCTATCTGGTGCGCCGGGTGACGGCGTACAGGCTTTGCGAAATCATGCGTAAGAATCAGTTCGACGGCAGCGAAGCACGCGCCGTGGAGGGCGTGATGGACTGCGACCTGCTCTTTATTGATGACTTGGGAACGGAACCGCAGACGAAGAACACGAGCGGCTATCTGTTTCAGGTCATCAACGAGCGCAACATGAACGACCGACACACCATTATCAGCACAAACCTGAACCCGGAAAGGATGGAGGGCATGTACGAGCAGCGCGTCGCATCCCGATTGATGGACGTATCCCGCACGACGGCAATCCGCTTTTACGGGGAGGACTTACGACTTAGAAAGTGAGGCACAACATGGCAAGAAGGAAAGTGATCTGCGCGTTCCAGCTGGAAAACTGGCAGCAGGCGGACGACGCGCTGCGGCAGATTGGCGAGGACCGACGCGATTTGGCAGCCATCGAAAACGTGATGAACGAGCGCATCGCCGATGCCAAGGCGGACGCGGAAGCGAAGGGCAGACCCATCAAGGATCACATTGCGATGCTCGAACAGGCACTGCGCGAGTTCGCGATGCTGCACCGGGCAGACCTCGGCAAAGCCAAGAGCCGGACGCTCACGTTTGGCAAGGTCGGGTTCAGGCAGAGCACCCGCCTGACCCTGCCGCGCGGCGTAGAGAAGGTCAAGACCATCATCGAAGAACTGCTGCGGCGAGGGATGAAGGAGTGCGTGGTCTACCCGGAGCCGAAGATCGACAAGGACGCGCTGAAAAAGTACAGTGCGGGCGAGATTGCCGAGGTCGGCGCGAAGCTGGAGGTTGAGGATGTTTTCGGATATGACGTAGATGAAGAAGCTCTGGGTCAGCAATAAGGGGGGCGGCAGGTATGGCGCTGAAAGTAACGAGTGCCCAGCTTAAAGCCATCTTCGCGTTGAGCCGAAAGCTGGGGATGGACATGGAGGATCTGCACGGTATGGCGTACCGCATCAGCGGCACGGACAGCCTGCGCACCCTGTCCGGCAGGGAAGCCGGGCGGATGATCGAGGAGTTGAAAACGCGCTGCGGTCAGTCGGTCGTCAGGACGGGCGGCGGCGCGGGGCGGGCGACGGAAGCCCAGCAGCGGAAGATATTCCGGCTGACCTGCGAATTGGGCTGGAACGACCAGCCGGAACGACTGCGCGGGTATATCCGGCGCATGTGCAAGGCGGACGACGTGCGATTCCTGACTCCGCAGCAGGCGAGCGTCGTCATCGACGGGCTGACTGCGATGCGCGACGGCGACCGGGCGGAGCGAAAGGCGTAAAGGAGGGCGGCGGATGATTCCAAGCTGGGCGCACGACGTGAAGCCGGAGGACATTACAAACGCGACGATGCTCGATCTGGCGGAGCTGCTGGGAACGGAGAACATGCTGACACTGGTCGAATCATACAGCGGCATGATTATCTATGTTCCCAAGCTGGACAGCCTGCTGCGAAACATCCGCGACCGCCGCATCCGACAGGAATATGACGGAACGAATACGCGGGTGCTGGCGCTCAAATACGACGTCAGCGAAAGCTGGGTCAAACGCATCGCGTCGATTGACGAACGCGGAGAAATCCGAGGGCAGACCAGCCTTTTTGACGGCTGAACCCCAAAATCTCTAACACGTGCGTGTAATAAGTACGTCAAAGGACTGGCGCAGAAAACTATGCTACAATGGCTGCAACCGAAAGGCTGCGGCTTTTTTGATTGGGGTGGAAAGAGTGGAGGAATATGTTTTCTGGGCGGTTACGGGAGCCATCGGTTTGCTGATTAGTGCGCTCACGTTTTTCGTCAAACGCGGGATGGATAAGAAGGATGCACGGGACAAGGAACAGGATAAGCGTATCACCGAGGTGGAGGATAAGCTGAACAACGCGATTAACCAGATGCCGTTCCTGTATACGCTGCGCGAGGACTTCATCCGCTCGAACGCACAGCAGAACCAGAAGCTGGATCAGATTATTACACTGCTCATGGAAAAGGAGGGAAGGTAAGATGGATAAGATGGCAATCGCCAGACGTAAGTGTGCGCGCGGCGCGGTGCTGACGCTGCTGTTCGGGAACCCGCGCGCGGCGGTTATGCAGAGGACGCTGGAATACGCGCTCATGCAGGACGATCCGCAGGCGGCGAACGAGATCGGCTCACACATTTACTATCTGGCGGATAAGGGCTATGTCAAATGCTATTTGGGCGACGAGGTTCTCAGCCTCGTACAGGACCCGCCGAGGGAGGCGCTCGTCCGCCTGACCGCTAAGGGCATTGACCTGATGGAAGGCACGCTCGACGACGAGGGCGTGGCTTTCGGCGACCCGATGCGCCAGTAAGAGATGGGACGCAAGCGGGAGCGCACGCGGATCGTCAGCCGCATGGACGAGCTGCCGGACGACATCCGTGTTCAGGTAGAAAGTATGCTGCTGGATAAGACTGTCAGCTACAAGGAGATTGCGGACTGGGCGACGGACAGCGGCTATCCCATCAGCAAGAGCGCCATCGGGCGATATGCCCAGCGCACAGGGCGGGCGGCGATGCGGCTGCAATATGCTCGCGAAAATGCGAACGCGATCATCACGGCGATGCAGGAACATCGGGGACTTGAGCTTTCCGATGCGGCGAACGCACTGGTCATGGACAACCTGATTCAGGTGCTTTCGGACGCATCGGCAGAGGATTATGGGGAAATCCCCCTGCCCAAGCTGATCGAGCTGGTGCTCAAGAACCAGCGCAACGCCGTCTATAAGGAGCGCATGGTGCGTGCCTACGCGAAGGACGTGGAAACCGTGCGCCGCGCGCTGATGGCGGAGCTGACCGAGCAGGTGCGGCATAACCCGGAGCTGCTGGGGCAGCTTGAAAAAGCCAGCCTGACGGCGGCGGAAAAGGTGGTGGAAGCCAGTGAAACGTGAATACAGAGATCATCAGGGGCGCGAGTGGTTCGCGCTGCATGTGCGCACCGGCGAGGAGCGCGACGTGGCACTGGCGGTCTACGGACTGGGCGACGCGGACAGCCTGCTGCCGGTCGAGCATTACACGACGCGCGGACAGGAGCGCGAGCGCATCCTCATGCCGGGCTATGTGTTCGTCGGCTGCATTATGACCGCCGATATGTGGCAGAGGCTGCGGCATTTGCGCGGCGTGCTGCGCATCCTCGGCGAACCTTACGAGGCAATCCCGGAGGAGCAGATGACGGCGGTCATGGCGCTATACTGGCACGGCGTACAGGGGACGCAGGTAGTCCGGCAAAACGGCGTGACCGAAGTGGTCGGCGGACCGCTGCTGGAAGTGACGCATACGATCACCTGCGCGGACGCAAGGCAGGGCGTGATTACGGTCGCGCTCGACCTGCCGGGCGGCATGCGCGAAGTGACGATGCACGCGGTATTTGAACAAACGGACGATAAGCAGGGCTGAAAGGCGGCGGGTCGAGGATTCCCCACGCCGGAAAGCCCGAACAGACGGGTCGGACGGTACTCCGACAACGCCAGCCAGCCTCGATTCGAGCGCCGGAGGGCGAAGCTATGCCCGAAATGCTTCGGGCTTCATCCGCCAAAGCGGGGCATGACCCACGCGGCGGTCTGGGAAACCTCCTTGTTTGGACAGTACGCAGGACGCGGCGTACTGTCTCTTTTTAGTTTTTTGTAAGCGCGCGTTCAATGTCAAGTTTATAAAGTGGGAAGTCCAGAAACCTCAGGTTTCTGGTGGGGGATTAGAGCCATGCGCCCGCTGTGAGGGAAGAAGCATGGTGAAAATCGGAAATCGCAAGGAGCCGGAACGGCGACTATGCGAGTTTCCCGGACTTGGGGCAAAGCCCCATCGTTCCCTCGTTTCTGAAAGGCGGTGAGAAGATGGCAAAGCGGGAAAACGTTCTGGAGAAGCTGATCGGCAAGACCACACGCCCGGAAGGAGAGCTGGAAGCCATCGACCGCCGTCTGCATGAAAATACCGCGCGGTGCTTTGACGGGGTTCTAAGCCTTTTGCTCGACAACACCGGCGAATATACCAAGGCGCTCTTGGGTGGCGGACGCGGCAGCATGAAATCCTCGACGGCAAGTCTCGGCATCAGCGCGGGACTGGAGCATGACGAGGATGCCTGCGCGCTGGTGCTGCGCAAGGTTGGAGATACATTGCGCGGCAGTGTCTTTGAGCAGATGCAGTGGGCGATTGACGTGCTGGGACTGGGTGACCACTGGAGAGTGACCGTCAGCCCGATGGAGATCGTCAACGAGCGGACGGGGCAGAAGATTGTTTTCAAGGGCTTGGACGAGCCGAAGAAAATCAAATCCATCAAGCTGCCGTTCGGAAAATATTTCAAATATGTCTGGTTTGAAGAACTCGACGAGTTTGCAGGCGAGGGCGAAATTGAGAATGTGCTGGATTCCGCGATTCGCGGCGGCAAGGCTGCGCTCTGCGTCTGCACCTATAACCCGCCGAAAAGCGCAAATAACTGGGTGAACAAGTGGGCAATAGACCCCGGCAAGAGCGTTTTTGTTCATCACAGCGACTATACGATGGTCCCTGCCGCATGGCTCGGACCGACATTCATCAAGCGCGCGGAGGAGCTGAAAGTGCGCAACCCGCGCGCATATGAGCATACCTATCTGGGCATTGCGACCGGCGAGGGCGGCGCGGTTTTTAAGGCGCTGCGCATCAAGCCGATTGCCAAGGAGGACCGGCTGCGGTTCGAGCTGAAGCCGAACATCGGCATGGACTTCGGCTATGTTGACCCGAACGCCATCGAAAAGACCTACTACGAGGCGGGCGAGCTGCGGACGCTGTACATCTACGAGGAGGTCTATCAAAACGAGATGACGACCAAGCAGATCGCGGCGGCATGTAAGAAGATTGCGCGCCACGGCGAGCTGATCCGCGCGGATAACGCGGCAAAGCAGGTCATCGTCGATTTGCGAACGGACTACGGCATCAACATTACCGGCGTAACGAAGGGCAAGAATTCGCGGCAGGCGGGCTATGACTGGCTGCGCGACCTCGACCAGATCGTCATCGACCCGATAACATGTCCGAATGCGGCGCGCGAGTTTGCCGCGTATGAGTACGCGCGGGACAAGAGCGGCACGCTGGTCGAGCGATACCCGGACGGCGATGACCACAGCATCGACGCGGTGGCGTATGGCAACCGTGAGCATATTTACAGGAGCAGGCGCACGAGCAACGTGAGCGGAAAGGGGGCGAGACGCTGATGCAGCCTTATCAACTTAACAGCACAGACTGGATCAAGCAGGAACTTGCCGGACTGCTCGGCGAGCAGGTGACGCGGGATATCAACGATATTATCCGGCTTTACAGCCTGTACGATGGCGACGGGCAGAGATGGCAGGTCGAAACCGAGGGGCTGGATTACACGCCGACCGTCAAGGTGACGAACATCATCGCGGAGCTGATCGGCAAGGAAGCGCGCTATATGATGGGCGTGGAGCCGGAGCTGCATGTCGTTCCCGAGGATAAGGACAGCAAGGCGGCACAGGCGAATGCGGATATTATCGGCGACTGGCTGACCGCGCTGCTGGAAGAACAGAAGTGGAGCAAGAAGCTGCTGGACGCGGCGAAGGACTGCTTCATTGGCAAGCGTGTCGCGCTCAAGCTCACGGGCAGGCGCGGCGGCAGGCTGGGGATTCAGTTTCGCCCCAGCTTGGAGTTTGTTTTCGACACCGACCCGGAGGACGTGGACAGGCTGACGAAGGTCATCTTCTTCTACCACACGAATGAAAGCACGGACAGGCTCAAGCAGCGTATCTGGCGGCAGAAGTACGAGCTGCGGGACGGGCGCTGCTATCTGACCGAGGGGTTGTATGACGGCACGGGACGGACAATCAGCGAGACCCACAGCGACGAGAACACGGGGCTTGACTTCATCCCGGTCTATGTCATCATCAACGACGGTTTGACCGGCGACATGACGGGCAAGAGCGACGTGGAGCGCCTCTGGGACAATCAAGACGACTATAACCGGCTGAAAAGCGACGACCGCGACGCGCTCAAATTCAATATGTTCCCGCAGCGGGTTTTCCGCGATGCGAATCAGGAAACGATGGACAGGGTGAAGATCGCGCCAGGCGCAACCATCGACGCACAGACAGACCCCAGCAGCGACCATCAGGTCGATGCAAAAATCCTTGAAGCGCAGTTTTCCTATAATGAACGCATCGAGAATGCGCTGAACCGGGACAAGAACGACATGTACAGCCTGCTGTCCGTACCGAACGTATCTCTTGAACAGCTCAAGGGCTTTGCGGCATCCGGCAAGGCAATGAAAGCCTTGTACTGGGAGCTGACGACGAGGTGCGAGGAAAAGTGGAACGAGTGGGACGCGGCGCTTAGGTGGATGGTGCAGGCGCTGGTGAAGATGGCGGGCGTTTACGGCGCGGGCAGCCTGCCCGCGCTTGACTTTACCGTGAGCATCGACCATCGCTATCCCATCGCCGACGACGAGGACGCGGAGCGGACGCTTGATTTGCAGGAGGTCAGCCAGCAGGCGCGCAGCCGAAAGAGTTATCTCGAAAAATGGCAGCCGGACGCGGAC
The DNA here is from genome assembly GCA_900548125.1 of uncultured Eubacteriales bacterium. Lineage (GTDB taxonomy): Bacteria > Bacillota > Clostridia > Christensenellales > Aristaeellaceae > Ventricola. The sequence goes on along the minus strand of URJN01000020.1, from coordinate 1,653 downwards.
GGGAACGCGGAGCTTGCGCAGATCGCCGCCGAGCAGAAAATGCTGGATGACGGGTTCGATGCAGCGGTCAGCGCGGAAACGGAAGCAGCCGCGCAGAACGCCCTGTAAAGCCCGACGATGCGCGGGGCTAAAATCCCACGACGAAAAGCGCGAACGCGCAGGAAACGCGCGTTAAACGCGACAGACGCGCAAGAGGAAAGGAGCGAGCGGCGGCATGGCGCAGGGGATGACCTACAAGGACTTTGAAGCGCGCATGGCTGCCGCCCGCGCGGCGCACCTGAAGAACATCGACATCACCGGCAAGAAGATTCAGGGCATCTACACACAGGCGGCGCGAGACTTGGCGAAGCGGGCGGAAACGACCAAGGTGGGAACGCTGACCGAGCGCTGGGTAAAGGATTACCAGAAAGCGCTTGAAAAGCGCATCGAGCAGATGCGCGGCGAGCTGGGTGGCACGATCCTCTCCGGCATGCGCAAGTCGGCAGGACTGCCGGGGGATACGGTGGAAGGGTGGCTGAACGACGCGCTGGCGATGGTCGGCGTGGACGGGAGCTTTACCGGCACATTTTCCCGAACGCCGGACGCGGCGCTGCGGATGCTGATCGACGGGCGGATGTACCGCGACGGGAAAAGCCTGTCGCGCCGGATATGGAACCGCACCGACCAGCTGCAAGGCAGCATTGAGGATATTCTGACGCAGGGGATTGCCCAGCATCGCAGCGCGCTGCAAATCGCGCAGGACTTGGAGGCGTATGTCAGCCCGAAAGCGAAAATGCCGGTCAGCTGGCTGACGCTTTACCCGGATATTCCCTTTGATCGGCAGATCGACTACAACGCGCAAAGATTGGCGCGCACGGCGATTAACCACGCATACTGGGCGGCGAACATGGCGGCGGCGAAGGCAAACCCGTTTTGTAAAGCGATGCACTGGCAGCTCAGCCCCAGTCACTACGAGCGGCAGGTCGCCCGATTCGGCGAGGATATCTGCGACGCATACGCCAGCCATGACGAAGGACTGGGGCGCGGAAACTTTCCGATTGACGACGTACCCATGCCGCACGCGCAGTGCCTTTGCGCGACGTGGCAGGTCGTGCCGGAGCTTTCGGACGTGGCAGATCGGCTCGGCGCGTGGGTGGACGGCGGCGAGGATGCGGAGCTGGATGCGGCGTTCGGAGAATGGAAAGTCGGAAAACCTGCCTTGACCCGACTGGATGCCCGTGGTACAATGAAGCTGGATAACAGCTCAACTGCAACAGGCGGGCGGCGCGAACAGATTCTTTCCAAGATTGGCTCGCTTCCGTGGGCGCAGAGTATTAGCGAAAAGAACCGCAAGGCGATTTTGAACCAGCTCGGCAAGCTGGATGATGACGAGCTGGAGTTCTGGAACAGAAATGCGTACATGATTCAAGGCGACTTTGCTTATCAGGGAGGAACGGCATACTATATGCCGTCCGAGCAAAAGGTTTATTTAGATTTGTCCAAGCTGGGACCGAAGGAAAGCCGGCTGAAACTGGAAACGAATCTGGTCACGTTCTTTCATGAAACAGGACACATGTTTGATTGGCAGGCGTTCGGTTATCCGAGCCTGCGCGAACAGATTGGCGATTTGGATAAGACACTTCGCGCGGATTATACGGCGTATGCCAAACGGCT
>URJN01000019.1 GCA_900548125.1 uncultured Eubacteriales bacterium | reverse complement strand
GGATATGGGGCTTTGCCCCATCGCCCCACCAAAGGGCTTTCCGCTCGCCCTTTGGAAACCTTCGGGCGCAAATACTTAGGTTGATGCTTGAAATATCAGGTTGATTAGCTTGACAGCTCCGTTTGGGTTTTTATTGAATTAAAGTTCTTCGTACAGGGTTACGCGCCTGCTCGTGTCGTATTCATCGTCATCCAATGCGCGGGTGAGCGACTCGATCTCGCCGCCCTGATTGTCGTACGGATCATAGCGGATAAACCGTCTGGGCGGGTTGAATTCCTGCTGGAAATCGCTGCACATCGGCAGACGCCACGGTTCAAGATTGCCGAAATAGAAATTCCAGCGATCCAAATCGCCCGCACGGAATGCCGAGCCGCCGAACGAACAATCCGCGTACAGCCAGCCATACGGCGCGATATAGAACCGCGCCCAGTCATGGTGACCCGCGTCATCCGGCTTGGTATACAGACCTGCCTGCCACTTCGCAGGAATGCCGCACAGCCGGCAGAGCGTGATGAACGTGATTGCCTGCACGCCGCAGTCGCCGCGCAGACCGCTCATGAAGTATTCCGGCAGATTCGTCACCGTCAGATACGGCGGCATGTAGCGATAGACCGCCTGCGTGGTGATGAAATCGTAAATCTTCCGCGCTTTGAGCAGCGGATTCGTTTCGTCTCCGACGATTTCCTTCGCCAGCGCACGCAGATACGGCGTAAAGACCACATGCGGCGGCATTTCCTCCGTGTCAAACGTCGGCTGCTCCGCCAGAACCTCGCGGGCATGCGGCTGGCAGTACGGTGCTTCGATTTCATACGCCAGCTCTGCGCTGACCGTCATGCCCGGCTCATACGGCAATTCAAAATAGACCGTGCGCTGTGGCTCATCCGCGGGCGCGATAAATGCCGCCGGATGGGACGTAGAGAGCAGTGCCGCCGACTTGACCTGTGCGCCGACGACCGGAAGCGGCAGATGGATGCGCAGGGTTTCGCCCGGCGTCAGGCGGTCGCTTTTCACCGTCATTTCCTCGTGCAGCTCAAAGCGGACGTGCATGCCGCCTTCTTCCTTCATTCGGGTGATCATCGCGTTCAGACGCTGACCGCGCGCGTCCGCCGCCGCCTGAACTTCGGGGTTCTTGGCGCGCAAAGCGTATTCCTTGCGCACCTTGAGCAGCGCATCCAAACAGTTGTTTCTGAAATGCACCTCACCGTTGATATAACGCCAATCGAGCGTGCCGTCGTCGCGCAGAGCCTCCAGCTCATCCTCGGTGAAATCGTTGATGTTCTCCTGAAGGATGGCGAGCATATCCGCCTGCGTCAGGCGGTAATACTCCGGAATCTCTTTAGCGATAATCAGCTGAAAGCGCAGGCGCTCGTGCAGCGTCTTCGGCACACGCGGATCCTCCAGCCGCTGACGGATCACACGCGCCATGCGGTCAAAGTCGCCCGCTTCAAACAGCCGCTGGATATCCGGCGGCAGCGGATAGCTCAGATAAGATAAATCCTTCGTCATGGTCTGCCTCCATACTCAACCGAGCAGCTCACGCACATAGGCGATGATGGCTTCATCCTTGGCGTGCGCAAAGAACAGCTCGGCAAAATGCTCGCCGGCAACCGCGCCGCGCACAAGCTCCTGATCGATGCCCTTCAGGCAGGTGATGAGATCCTTGAGCGTATGCGCGCGCACGGCGTCGAGAATCTTCTTGTTGCGCTGCTCCGGCACAACGCGGTCCGCCGGATAGCCGTTGCCGCTGCCGAAACCGAAGAGCTTCTCAAACGTGTATTCAAGGTTCAGCTCCGCGCCCCAGCCAAAGCCCTTGGCGAACGGCATGGAAACCGCGTTTCCGTCGTTAATCTGCGCAAACATATATCCGTCGGACGGATCGACCACATGACCGCAGAGAACGCCCGGGAAGCTGTTGAGCGCAAGCATTGCGCCCTCGCCCGTGCCGCAGCCGGTCACGACATAATCCGCCGCGCCGGAATTGAGCAGGATTGCCGCCAGAATGCCGTTTTGCACATAGGTCAGCTGAGCCTCGCCCGCCGTGCCGTACATGCCGTAGTTGTCCACTTCGTGTCCCATCGGGGTGACGACCTTCTTGAGCGCCGCCTCTATCTGTGCGTTCTTCGCCGCCTGGCTGTTTTCATTGATAAGTGCAATGCGCATTAAAAATACCCTCCTGACCAATATCGTGTATCGCGGCTAGCCGCGTATAAATACACAATACCGCCCCTTTAAGGGGTTGTCAAGAGGGTGAGCAAATTAGTTCAGCACGGACGCAGGCATGCGGCGCAGGACGCTGATCAGAATCGGTCCCACGATCAGGCAGGCGACGGCTTCGCCCGCGGCGACGGAGAGCATGCACAGCGGCAGCGCAATCGCCGGAGCATAGCAGAAATGAACGACAGCACCGACAATCACGCCGTTGAACAGCACGGGCATCAGCGCGGAAAGCCAGAATTTATCGCGCAGCTTATAGGTACAGATGGCGGCAAGCAGCGTCGCCAGCGAGCCGAACACGATGTCAAAAATTGTGCAGCCGCCGATGATGTTGGCAAGCAGACAGCCGACCAGCAGCGCAGGCACGGCTTCCGGCATCAGTATCGGCAGGAGGGTGAACGCTTCGGAGAAGCGGATCTGAACCTCGCCATAGCTCAGCGGCGCGAGAAGCACCGTCAAAGCGGTATAGAGCGCGGCGATGATTGCGCCGCGAGCCAGCGCGCGGGTGTTTTGCGGTTTCAAAGCACTCATGAGAAGATTTCTCCTTTATCATTTTGCTAACCAGCAAAACGACAGGCAACAAAAAAACGGCATTGAGCCGTTCAGAAGACGCCATGCGCCTTCAAGCCCATAGTTTTGTTTAAGGACTGGATGGTTTCGAACAGTCCGCATCGGTTGCCTAGCGATTATAGCAAAAGACGCAGAAAAAAGCAACCCTCTTCTTTTCAAAAGAGGGTTGCCTGAGAGGATTCGATTAGTCTTCCAGCTTGGTGAAGGTGTAGGTCTTGCCGTAGGTTTCGACATACACCGTGCGCATCACCTGCTCGGTGCGCGGCTTATCGCTGCTGTCGGTCGGAACGGACGCAATAACATCTACGTTCTCGATGCCGCCGAGCACCATGCCGAACGCCGCATACTGACCATCCAGACTGGTGCCGTCCGCGTGCATGATGAAGAACTGGCTTCCGGCGGAGTCATTCGCACTGGAACGCGCCATGCTCAGCACGCCGCGAACGTGGCTCAGGTCATTCTCCACGCCGTTGCTGCTGAATTCGCCGCGAATGGCGTAGCCCGGTCCGCCGGTGCCGTCGCCGTTCGGGTCGCCGCCCTGAATCATGAAACCGGAGATGACGCGATGGAAGGTCAAGCCGTCATAGAAATTGCTGTTGGCAAGCGAAATGAAGTTGCCGACGCTCTCCGGTGCCTTTTCCGGATACAGCTCGCCGTAGATGAGGGAGCCGTCGTTCATGGCGATGGTGAAGGTCGGGTTCTTGTCAATCTGCTCAACGGCGGAAGCCAGAGCCGTGTTGTCCACAGCCAGAGCCGCGTCGCTGTCCAGCTCGGTCAGTGCCTTGTCGTTGATGTAGCCCTTGATTTCCGTGCCGACCACCGCGACGAACGAATAGTTTTCGCCGTCCACGCCAATCTTGCCGAGGATATCGAGCGATGCGCCCGCCTTCAGGTTTGCAACCGCGTCACCGTTCGGCATGTCAATCAGCTGCGCATCCTCAGACACGGTCGCGTAAGCCACCGTCGCTTCGGCGGCTTCGCCGACATATACATGATACAGCACACTCAGGTCGCCGATCTGCATATCCGCCTCATCAAGAATCTGGTTGATAAATGCCGTATATGCGTCATTCTTCTTGTTGCTCAGTGCTTCCTCGGTCTCCGCGTCCTTACGGGATTCAAAGTCCGCTTCGCCCGCGGTCAAATCCTTGGCATAGCGAAGGATAAAGTAGCCATAATCCGTCGCGATGACGTCGGAAACGTCGCCGACGTTCTCCAGAGCCATCGCGCCCGCGCTGAATTCTTCGCCGTAGAGCTGGCTCTCCGCGGCAACCGGATAGCCGCGCAGCATCTGCTCCTCGGTGGAGCTGTCCTCGTTGTAAGCCTTCATAGCTTCCTCGAAGTCCTCGCCGCCGCGAATCGCCGCAATGACCGCCTTCGCCTTGGCATAGCCGGACAGCTCGTCGATGTTCACCGCTTCATCCGCCGTTGCCTCATCGCCGGTCGCTTCGCTGCGGGTCGCCTCGTCGTCAGTCGCTTCGCCATCCACCTTTGCGATGTAGATGCACTCCATCAGGCGGACATTTTCCGGCGTATAGAGAATCTCGCTGTCGCTTACATAGTCGTTGATGAAGCTGTCAATATCGGCATAGCTTTCCTTCTGAGAAGCAACCTTCGCGTCAAACGCTTCCTTGACTTCTTCCTCGGTCACGCTGATATCAGCGGTCGCCTTCTCGTAGATAAAGTCAAGCACATCCTTGAGATACGCACTCTCGGTCAGGGCTTCCTCGGTGTAGCCGCTGTTCGCCAGCTCTTCTTCCACCGCCTGCGTCAGCTCATCGCCGGTGTAGCCGTAGTAAGAAAGATAGCTCTCATAATACTCGCGCAGGTTATCCAGCGCGGTCTGCACCTGAGCCGTCAGTTCTTCTTCCTTCTCGGCGGTCAGCACATAGCCGTTCTGCTCGGCATAGCGGCGGACAATCGCCTGGCTGAGCTTCATCTGAACGGTTTCCTGCGCGACATTCGCCTGGAATTCCTGGTCATACTCGTCTACCGTGTAGCCGTACTGCGTATAGTAGGCGATATACGCCGCAAGCTGCTGATCGTACTCTTCCTGAATCTCAGAGAGCTTCACGGACACAGCGCCGGCATACGCGCTCGCCAGAACGCCGTCCTCCAGCGCGACAACCTCAGCCTCTCCCTCGGACGCCTGCGCTTCAGTCTCGGCAGCCGGCTCTGCCGTCGGTTCTTCCGTCGGCTCTGCCGTCGGCACGGCGGTCGGTGCTTCCGTCGGCTCTGCCGTCGGTTCTTCCGTCGGCACGGCGGTCGGTGCTTCCGTCGGCTCTTCCGTCGGTTCTTCCGTCGGCACGGCGGTCGGTGCTTCCGTCGGCTCGGCGGTCGGCTCTGCCGTTACAACAGGCGCAGCTGTTGCTTCGGACGTTTTGTCCTGTGCACCGCACGCGCTCATCGTCACGAGCGCAAGCGCAAGCATAAACGCCAGCATGGTCTTTTTCATATACTCTATTCCCTCCATACTCTGTGTTGCAGATCTTTCAGACAGCCTCAGCCGCAAGATCACATCACTGTATCGGTGATGCTCCGTTCAGCATCAAAACCATATTCCCCATTATACCCGCCGTCGGACAAAAAGGCAATCTTTTCGGGAAATTGCCTTGACGACTTCATGTATCATTCACAATTGCGTCACAATTTTCCGTCCCGCAGAGCTTTCGCAAACGCATCTTTTACATGATAGGAATTTCATCCCAAAACCGCCCAGCGTCCGTCCCTGCGAATGACCGTCACATCGCCATACAGCGCGCACATCGCCGCCCGAACCTCGTCTTCTCCCGCCCTTGCCATATCCAGCCGGCAGACGATTCTTCCGCCGGACAGCACCGCCACGCTGTCGCAGACGCTCAGTGCCAGCGACGCATCATGCAGCGCACAGAGTGCCGCGCATCGCTCCTCCTTTGCCAACGCCGAAACTGTGCGCAGCATCTGCCATCTGCGCGGCAGATCGAGCGCGGCGTCCGGCTCATCCAGCAGCAGCAGCTTGGGGCTTTGCATCAGGGCGCGGGCAAGCAAAACGCTCTGCCTCTGCCCCTGCGAAAGCTCGCCCATGCGTCTGTCCGCCCATTCCCCCGCACCCATGCGCTCAAGGCACATCCTCGCCTTTTCGCGCTGAACCGCACTGTATGGCATAATCAGCGGCGTGACCGCGTTTGCGCCCATCAAAACGATTTCCAGCGCGGTCATGCCGTCATCCGCTCGGCTTCTCTGCGGCAGATACGCCGCCAGACGGGCGACCTTTTGGGGCGCGGCACGGCGCATATTCCCGCCGCAGACCGAAATCTCTCCCGTCTGTACGGGAAGCAGTCCCAGCAGGACACGCAGCAGCGTCGATTTCCCGCTCCCGTTCAGTCCGAGCAGCGCGCAGACCTCGCCTTCCCCGACGGACAGACCAACATCCTCCAGCACGCGCCGCGCACCATATCCCGCGCATACGCCCCGAACGGTCAGAATTTCATCCACGCCGCTTGCCTCCCTTCGCCATCAGCATAGCGACGCAGGGCACGCCCAGCATCGTCGTCAGCACGGAAACCGGAAGCTCCGCGCCCGGCGCAAGCCGCGCCGCGATATCCGCCATCAGGAGAAGCACGCCGCCCGTCAACGCCGAAAGAGGCAGAAGTCCCTTTGTCCGTCCGCGCAGAAGCAGGCGTGCGCCATGCGGCGCAATCAGCGGCAGAAACGCAACCACTCCCGCGCTTGCGGATACAGCCGCCGCCAGCAGCGTCGCGGCAGCCAACACCAGCGCACGCATCACACCGGTGGACACGCCGAGAGCCTGCGCTTCATCATCAGGCAGGGAAAGCAGCCCAATCTGTCTGTGCAGCAGCGTCAGCAGCGCAAGCCCCAACGCCGCCGCGGAAAGCAGCGCGGGCAGAGCCGCCGCCGTGATATCCGCAAAACTGCCCATCGTAAAAAACTCAATGGCGGCAAGCTCGCCCTCCGTATCGGCAAACGTCTTGAGCAGCATCACGCCCATCTTCATCAGCGCACTGATCAGCACTCCGGAAAGCACCATCGCACCCGTTCCCCGTGAGCCGCTCGCCCGCGTCAGCAGCAGCGAACCCGCCAACGCCGCCATGCCGCCCAGAAAAGCGGCAGGCGCGGAAAACGCCGTATTCCCCCAGACGATTGCCATCGCCGCGCCGAGCGTCGCGCCGCCGGATACACCCATGATATCCGGCGCAGCCAGCGGATTGGCGAACAGAATCTGATAGACCGCGCCGCAGACGCCCAGTGCCATCCCGCTGACCATCGCCGCCAGCGAGCGCGGCAGGCGCAAACGCCAGAATACCTTGACCGCCATGCCCTCGCCGCCGCTCAGGGCCGAAAGGATATCCTGCGCCGTCAGCGGGTACGCGCCAATCAGCAGGGAAATACCAAACGCCGCCAGCAGCAATGCGCCGGCGGCTGTAAAGAGGATTCGGTTGTATCGCTTCGGGGCGGTCACAGCGCCGCCTCATCCGGCGTAAAGCCGTAATAGGTTTCGTAAAGCATCTTGGCGGCGTCCTTATACTGTGCCTCGCCGTAGGTCTGCGGATGCAGCGTCTTTGCCGTCCACAGCACGCCCAGCACGCCGGACGGAACCGGACTGTCCCACGCCTCAAACGCCTTCGGCATCTGATAGACCGCGCCGTTCTTTACCGCGTCCAGCTCCGCAAGCTCCGCGTCGCCCAGCACATCTTCCGCCGTGTAGACCGCTTCCGCCGGAATGATGATCGCCTGCGGGTTCATCGCCAACAGCTGCTCGTAGGAGATTTCCGCCCACTTTGTCCCTTCGATGTCCGCCGCCGCATTGACCGCGCAGGCGTTTTCCAGCAGGGAAGACTGATACATGCCGTTCGGCGCACAGGTCAGTTTGCTGCTGTTGCCCAAAACGAGCGCCGTCACGGGCGTTTCATTCTTCAGCATCTCCTGACACACGCCCAGCTGCGTCAGAATGAATGCGTTCAGGTCGGTGGCGCGGTCTTCGGTTTCCGTCGCCACGCCGATCAGCAGGATCATCTGCGCCAGCAACTCATCATCTTCCGGATTGACCAGCAGCACCGGAATGTCGAATTCGCTGATGGATTCGGCGGCTTCGGACAGGCGCTTGGGCAGGATGACCAGATCCGGCTCTGCCGCCAGACACGCCTCCAGATTGAAGTTTTTCGCGCTGCCGACGTTCGGCAGGGAAATCAGCTCCGGCGCGGACAGCGCATAGATGTTGCGGGTATCCGCCTTCGCCTCGACCGCCGCGATTCGGTCGGAAAGCCCGAGCGCGATGCAGGCAGAGGTGGAAATGTAGTATCCGGAAACGATATGCTCCGGTCGGCTTTCAATCGTGACCCCGCGCCCCGCCTGATCCGTCAGCGTCACCGGGTATTCCGCCAGCGCACAGACACCCAGCGCCAGAATGAGCGCCAGCACCAAGAAAATCGTCAAAATCTTTTTCATTGTTCCTCTTCCTTTCAAGCAGCAAATGTCGGGATATGCCGATTTCAAAAGCACAGGCTTCAAAGCCGAATATGCGATAAACTGCAGATAAATCGGGTTCGCGCCGGAAGGTGCGTCTCCGGACACGGGGTCTTAAAACACATTTTCCGGATCAAAGCCCGCGTTTGTCGCCGGGTCTTCCTTGCGCTTTTGCCGCACAAAGGACTCGATGAACATCGCCATCTGACGCACGGCGGGCGCCATCATCTGCGGATTCAGCACGGCAATGCCGAATTCGCGGTATTCCATCGGCTCAATGGCATAGGTGTTCACATCGCCGTGGATGCGCTCCAGCGTCAGACTCGGCAGAATGCAGATGCCAAAACCGCTCTCGACCATGGCAATCGTGGATAGATCATCCAGCACGCGGCAGGATGCACGCGCCGTAATGTGATACTTCGCCAAAAAAGCCTGCACGTCCGCATCGGTCGCATCGCCCTGCGCGACGAAGGTTTCCGCACGCATTTCCTCCGGCGTAATCACGCCCGGTGTGCGCGTCTTGAATCCACGCGGCGTAACGCACATCAGTCGGTCGCGATACAGCGGATGAACCGTCAGGTCACGCGTCGATTCCGTAGACAGGAAGCCCAAATCGACCACGCCCGTCTTGATCCATTCGATCACGTCGTCGTAGGTTCCCTGATCGATCTCAATCTCCACGCCCGGATACTTCATCCGGTATTCCGCCACCAGCTGCGGCAGCCACGCCACGCAGACGCTGTTGAACGCGCCGATGCGCACCTTGCCGCGCTGAACGCCTTTCAGTTCGCCGACTGTCTGAGTCAGCGCTTCGTCGGCGGAAAGCACCTGACGAATGACCGGATAGAGCGCTTCTCCGCTTCGGGTCAGCGATACGCCGCCCTTTCCGCGGACAAAGAGCGCAAATCCGCAGGCTTCTTCCATCGAGCTGACGGCATGGCTGATGGCGCTGGGCGTCAGATGCAGAATCTGCGCGGCGCGGGCAAAGCTCCCCTGCTGCGTCACAGTGTGAAAGATGCGGTATTCCAGCAGCGTCATGGTTTTCCTCCTCACGATCGGTTCAATCCGGTGTATCTATCCATTCATTGGTTTTTACTGTAACACTTTGAGGTGCATATCGTCAATATGAACCTGTCAAAAAGCAGGCTGAGCCCGCCGCCGTTTCCGCCTAAATGGCTAAAATCTCCATCTCTATGTAATCTTAAAACCGCCGCGAAGCGAAGACGGGGTTTGGGAACGACGTCCCCCTTTTACTCCACCGTCACGCTCTTTGCCAGGTTGCGCGGCTTGTCAACGTCCAAGCCCTTCGCGCAGCTGATGTAATACGCCAGAAGCTGAAGCGGGATGACCGCCAGCGACGTAGCGAACATCGGATCCGTCCGCGGCACATAGACTGTGAAATTCACCGTATCTTCAATCGCATACTGACCATAGCTCGTCAGCCCGAACAGGCTCGCGCCGCGGCTGCGCACCTCGACCATGTTGGAAACCTCTTTCTCGAACAGCTCCGGCTGGGTTGCAATCGCCACGACCAGCACGCCGTCCTCAATCAGGCTGATGGTTCCGTGCTTCAATTCACCGGCGGCATACGCTTCGGAATGAATATAGCTGATTTCCTTGAGCTTCAGACTGCCTTCCATGCTGATGGCGTAATCCAGCCCGCGCCCGATGAAGAATACATCCTTGCACGCCGCCATCTTGTTGGCGTACCACTGCACGCGCTCCTTGTCGGAAAGCACGCGCTCAATCTGATCCGGCAGGGCGAGCAGCTGCTCAATCAATTCCTGACGGCGCGCCGCGCTCAGCAGCCCGCGCACATCCGCCAGATGCATCGCCAGCAGATAGATGACCGCCAGCTGGGTGGAATACGCCTTGGTCGTCGCAACGGCGATTTCCGGACCTGCCCATGTATACATGACACTGTCCGCTTCGCGCGCAATGGACGAGCCGACGACGTTGACAATCGCCAGCGTGCGCACGCCGCGCTCCTTACACAGGCGCAGCGCGGCAAGACTGTCCGCCGTTTCACCGCTCTGGCTGATGATGACAACCAATGCCTTTTCCTCCAGAATCGGATCGCGGTAGCGGAATTCGCTCGCCAGCTCTACCTCGCAGGGAATGCGCGACATCTTTTCAATGACATACCGCGCCGCCATGCCGACGTGATACGCCGAGCCGCATCCGATGAGATAGATTCGGGAAATATCGGCATAATCCTCGTCGGTCAAGCCGGTTTCGCTCAGGTCGATGGTCTTTTCGCCCGCCTCATTCTCTTTGATGCGCGGGGAGATCGTATCGCGCACGGCGCGCGGCTGCTCGTGAATCTCCTTCATCATGAAATGCTCGTATCCGTCCTTTTCGGCGGCGGCAGCATCCCACTTGATTTCGACGAACGGTTTTTCGATTTCTTCGCAGTCGATATCGTACAGGTGAAGCTCTTCGCGGGTCAGGCAGGCGATTTCCTGATTGTCGATATAGACCACATTGCGAGTATAATTCAGCACGGCGGGAACGTCGGAAGCAATCATATGCCCCTCATATTCGCCGTCACAGCGTCCGATGATGAGCGGGCTGTCCTTGCGGGTCGCGTAAATGACGCCCGGCTGGTCGCCAAAGAGAATACCCAGCGCATAACTTCCGCGGACGCGAATCATCATGTTGCGGATGGCGTCGAGCGCGCGCTCACGCGGGGAAAGCCCCTTCTTGCCCGCCTCGACATAGTAGCTGTCCAGCAGCGCGGCGGCGACCTCGGTGTCGGTCTGAGATGAGAAGGTATAACCCTTGCGCGCGAGAGCTTCTTTGATTTCCTGATAGTTCTCGATGATGCCGTTATGGACGATTACCACGCGCTTTTCGCGCGTATACTGCGGATGCGCGTTGACGGTGCTGGGTTCGCCATGGGTCGCCCAGCGGGTGTGACCGATGCCGCAGAGACCGCGGACAGCGTTGCCGGAGTCGGTCATTTCCATCAGGTTTTTCAAGCGTCCCTTCGCCTTGACGACCTCGACATGGTCGTTATTTTCATCGCGCACGGCGATGCCGGCGGAGTCATATCCGCGGTATTCCAGCTTCGAGAGTCCGGCGAGCAAAATCGGTGCCGCCTGCTTTACGCCTACATATCCAACGATTCCACACATAAGCATCTTCCTCCTGATTTTTGACGTTCTGTTTAAGTGTCATCTTGTTCATCGGCTCGTTTTTTATTGATACTTTCAAATATATAATTCAACAAATACAGATTGAAAAAAGAATCGGGACTGCGTATGCTCCTGTATCGTGCTTTTGCCGCAGCCCCGATATAACCTGATCCAGATGTTGTATGCTTCGGTTGAGCCTTGCCGTCATGACTTTTCCGGCAAGCAATCCGACGCGGTTTTATACGTTAAACAGCAAATCTCCGTAGGTCGGCATCGGCCAGAGCTTTCCGTCCACGATCATTTCCAGATGATCGACCGGCGCGCGAAGCACCTGCATGGCGGGGCAGACCTCGCTGTGGTAGAATCTCGCCTGCTCCTGACCGGAGAGCGCCGCTGCCTTCTCCTGCTTGATGCGCAAATCGCCCAGTGCGCTGTATGCCTGCCTGAGCAGGACATTGACGCGGGAAAGCAGCTCCTTTTGCGCAAAGGCGTCCACGCCCGCCTGCGCCGCCTGATTGACCGACCACGCCAGCTTTCCGGCATATTCGACAACGGCGGGAATGATGTCCTTGCCTGCCATGTCAATCATGGTCAGGGCTTCGATATTGACCGTCTTGGCGTACAGCTCGTAGGAAACATCCGCACGGGCGAAAAGCTCCTTCTCCGTATAAACCCCCTGACGGGCAAACAGCGCAACGGACGCCGGCTTCACCAGCTCCGGAATGGCGTCCACCATGCTGCCGATATTCGGCAGACCGCGGCGCGCCGCCTCAGCAACCCATTCATCGGTATAGCCGTTTCCGTTGAAGATGATGCGCTGATGCGCGGTCATCTCGCGGCGGACGAGCGCGCGCATAGCACTCTCAAAATCCTCCGCCTTTTCCAGCTCATCGGCAAATGCTTCCAGCGCATCCGCCGCAATGCTGTTCAGCACGATGTTCGCGTCGGCAATGCAGCCGGAGGACGGCACCATGCGGAATTCAAACTTGTTGCCCGTGAAGGCGAACGGCGATGTGCGGTTTCTGTCCGTCGCGTCGCGGCGGATGAACGGAAGCGTCGAAACGCCTACGCGCATAATGGACGCGGACGGCACGCTCTCGTCGCTCCCCCTGATGATGTGATCGACAACCGCCGTCAGCTGGTCGCCTAAGAACATCGAGATGATGGCGGGCGGCGCTTCGTTCGCGCCGAGCCGATGGTCGTTACCGGGGTTGGCTGCGCTCATGCGCAGAAGCCCCGCATGCTCATCCACCGCCTTCATCATCGCCGCCAGCATCAGCAGGAAAATCCAGTTCTTCTGCGGCTCTTTGCCCGGCTCAAGCAGGTTCCTTCCGGTGTCCGTGCTGAGCGACCAGTTGTTGTGCTTGCCGCTGCCGTTGACGCCCGCAAAGGGTTTTTCATGAAGCAGGCATACCAAGCCGTGACGCAGGGCAACCTTCTTCATGACGTTCATCACCAGCATGTTTTCATCCGTCGCCACGTTGGTGGTGTTGTAGATGGGCGCAAGCTCATGCTGGGCGGGCGCAACCTCGTTATGCTCCGTTTTGGCAGGAATACCCAGCTTCCACAGCTCGATATCCAAATCCTTCATGTAGTTGCTGACACGTTCCTTGATTGCGCCGAAATAGTGATCCTCCATCTCCTGTCCCTTGGGCGGCATCGCGCCGAAAAGCGTTCTGCCGGTAAAGATGAGATCCTTGCGCTTTAAATAGGTTTCACGGTCAACGATAAAATATTCCTGCTCTGGTCCGACGGACGTGGTGACCTTGGTGGTTTCTTTGTCACCAAAAAGATGGCAGATGCGCACCGCCTGACGGCTGATGGCTTCCATCGAGCGAAGGAGCGGTGTCTTTTTATCCAGAGCCTCGCCGTTATAGCCGCAGAACGCCGTGGGGATGCAGAGCGTTTTGGTATCGCCGTTATCGTAAATGAACGCGGGACTGGTGATATCCCAAACCGTATAGCCGCGGGCTTCAAACGTCGCGCGGATGCCGCCGGAGGGGAAGGACGAGGCATCCGGCTCGCCGCGAATCAGCTCCTTGCCGCGCAGCTCCATGATGATGCTTCCGTCATGCTGCGGGCTGATAAAGGAGTCATGCTTTTCGGCGGTCGTGCCGGTCAGCGGCTGAAACCAGTGCGTGTAATGCGTCGCGCCCTTTTCGATTGCCCACGCCTTCATCGCGGCAGCGGTCGCGTCCGCAACGCAGGGGTCAAGCTCTTCGCCGGACGCCATGCTCGCCTTCAGGCTCTTATAAATGTCTCTGGGCAGACGCTCGCGCATCTCCTTCTCGCCGAAGACGTCGCTTCCGTACAAAGTCGGGATATCCAGATATTCGCTCATGCGTTTACTCCTTGACCTTTGCATTTTCCCCGCGCTTTCATCGGCTCGGGTGAAATTTCATACTTTACTACCATACACCATTCGACCCTAAAATGCAATTAAGAAAAGCGTTTCGCCCAAATCGTTTTCATTTATTCGGCTTTTTTGCCCTTTTTCTTTGGTTTTTGCGGTAAAATCTGCCTGTGGAACTTT
>URJN01000018.1 GCA_900548125.1 uncultured Eubacteriales bacterium | reverse complement strand
AGGGCATCGTCGCGCGAATCGGATACGCGAAATAAAACGCGGCTGTTTTGCCTTTTAAACCCATGGGCATTTTCCTTCTCCCTTTGCGGAGAAGGTTTTTTCTTTCCTCTTTTTCTTCCGTTTTCTTGACACGCTCAGATACGCATGATATAGTTATAAATTGGATTGATTTGCTTTACCAAAACCTGTTGATTCATAGGAAAGAGAAAGAGGAATTTACGCATGTCGCTTTTCACACTGATCGCGTTCGCCTTTCTGTGCGCTGCGCTGTATTACATCTGCCCGCTGCGCCTGCGGTGGATTCTGCTTCTGCTGGTCAGCTATGGCTATTACGCCTACTGCGGGCTGTCTGCGCTGCCCTATATTCTGACGACCACGCTGAGCACATGGGCGGGTGCGCTGCTCATCGGCAGGGTCGGCGAACAGAGCAAGGCTTATCTGCGTGAGCATAAAACCGAGCTGGATGCCGCGCAGAAAAAGGCGCACAAGGCAAAAGCGCGTTCCCGCCAGCGCGTGCTGTTCTTCGCCGTGCTGCTGCTCAACTTCGGCATTTTGGCGGTGCTAAAATACATGAGCCCGCTGCTCTCCTGGGGCGCGTCGCTGGCAGGCAAGACCGCCCCGGCGCTCAACCTGCTTCTGCCGCTGGGCATCAGCTTTTACACGTTCCAGTCGATGGGCTACCTCATCGACGTATACAACGGCAAATATGCCCCGGAAAAGAACCCGGCACGCTTTGCGCTGTTCGTGTCCTTCTTCCCTCAGCTGATTCAGGGACCGATTGCGCGGTTCGATCAGCTTGCCCATCAGCTTTATGAACCGCATCGCTTTGACCTCGGGAACATCGAGCGCGGCGCCCTGCTGATGCTCTGGGGCTTTTTCAAAAAGAAGGTCATCGCCGACCGTGCGCTTCCGCTGGTCGAGCAGGTTTTCGGCAGCCAAAGTCAGTACGGCGGCGCGGTCATCGTCGTTGGCGTTTTGTTCTACTCCCTCCAGCAGTACACGGACTTCTCCGGCGGCATCGACATGGTCACCGGCATCGCTCAGCTCTTCGGCATCGAGCTTGCGCCCAACTTCAAGCGTCCGTACTTCTCCGTTTTGCTGGGCGACTTCTGGCGCCGCTGGCACATCAGTCTGGGCGGCTGGATGCGCGACTACGTTTTCTATCCCTTTGCGCTGACCAAGCCGATGGCGCGCATGAGCAAGTCGCTCAAAAAGCACATCCATCCGCAGGTCGCCCGCGCGCTTCCCGCCGCGCTGGGCAACGTGCTGGTGTTCCTGCTGGTCGGCATCTGGCACGGCGCACAGATGAACTATGTGCTTTGGGGGCTTTATAACGGCTTGATTCTCGCCTTCACCTCGCTGGTCGAGCCGGCTTACAAAAAGATGAACGAGCGTCTGCCGCGGCTGACCGCCTCCAAGGGCTTCCATGTGTTCCGCATTCTGCGCACGTTCCTTGTCGTCAACATCGGCTGGTATTTTGACCGCTGTGTACGCGCGTCGGACGCCTTCCAGATGCTGCATAAGACGCTCTTTTCCTTTGACAGCTGGCAGCTCTTTGACGGCACGCTGGACAACCTCGGTCTTGCCGCCAAGGATTACCGCATTCTGCTCATCGCAACGCTGATTCTCTTTGCTGTTTCCCTGCTTCAGGAGCGCGGCGTCAAGATTCGGGACGGGCTGTTCTCCATGCCGCTCGCCCTGCGCTGGGTCATCCTCTATGCGTTCATGTTCTTCGTTCTGGCGACGTTCGGCGGCTCCAATGTCGCGAATGCCGGCTTCATGTACGCGGTATTTTGATAGGGAGGCGGCGTTTTGAAAAGAAAAATTATCCGCCTGTGCGTCTTTCTGCTGGGGTTCGTCTGGCTGATTATCTTCGCCAACACCTTTCTCATCAAGACCGACACCTATGCCCGCCTGACGCTGGCTGAGCTTCAGGAACGCGACGACATTCAGGTTGCTTTCGTCGGCTCTTCCATCGTGCGGGATCACTTCAACGCAGAAATGATTTCCGAGCAGACCGGCTTCACCTGCTTTTCCGTCGGCATTCCCTGCGCTGCTCTGCAAGCCGATCTCGCCGTCACCAAGGAGCTTTATCGGAAAAACAGCCCGGAATGGACGATTCTCGTCGTCGAGCCGTTTACGTTTGACACCGTGCGCGAGGGCATCGAAGCGCAGTATGAGCTGATGCCCTATCTGTCCTCCCCCATCGAGCAGGTCAAGTATTACCTGCGCCTGTGCCGTGAGGACGGCTGGTATTTCGACCGGCTGTTCATGTTCCGCGACTTCGGCGTTGAATCGTTCCGCGATTTTCTCAAGACGGTCGGGCTGCATTTCTTCCCGTGGCAGACCTACCAGTCCATGAAGCCCACGCTCGACAAGCGCATGACCTACGCGGGCAGCGGCTTTGTCCGCTACAACACGAAGGACCGCGCCACCAAGGTCGTCCGTCAGCAGATCATTCGCGAATACACGGGCTATGAGTATGGGCTGTACCCCCATTCCAAGGAGATGCTGCTGGAATACCGCGATCTCGTCGAGCAAAACGGTTCCAAGCTGATGGTCTTCATCTATCCGAACATGACGGCGCACAACCTCGCCATACCGGGCTTTCTGGATTACAACGCCAGCCTGATGGAATTCTGCGCGGAAAACGGCATCGAGTGCGTCAATTTCTCCCTCGCCAAGCCTGAATTGTATCCCCGCAAGACGGACAGCTATTATTTTGACCTGTATCACATGGTCGGCTCCGGCGCGGATATCTTCAGCACCTGCTTTTCCAAATTCTTCAACGCCTATCTCGCAGGCGAAGACACGAGCGGCTGGTTCTATAAGGACAACGCCGAGTATCTCGCCTCGATTTCCTACATCACCAACTGCTGGGTCTCCACCTACGTCCCCGGCGAATGGAACAAGGCGTGGGAGCAGGATGAAGCCGTTGTCGCCGCCGCCGCGCAGGGGCGCGACGTCTACCTCGCCAACTGCAACCACGGCACATCCGTCACACCGGAATACCGCTTCGTGCTGCTGGATGAAGCGACCGGCGCGGAGACCGAGCTGACCGGATGGCAGACGGAGGGTATTTACAGCTGTGAGCCGGGCGCAATGCAGGGCAAATGCCTGCGCGTCTATGCCCGTCCGCAGGGCGGCGAGCAAAACCGCGACGTATATTTTGATTTCCGCCCCGGCAAGGACGAAGAACCCTGCCTGCAAGTTTAGGAGGCATGCTTTCGTGAAACACTTCATACGGCTGGCGGTCTTTCTGCTCGGCTTTGCCCTGCTCGTCATCCTTGCGGACTGCACGCTGATTCAGACGGATACGTTCGTCGCGCTGACGCTTTCGGAGATGAAATCCCGCAGCGATATCGAGCTGGCTATCGTCGGTTCTTCCATCGTGCGCGACCATTTCAACGCCGAGCTTATCAGCGAAAAGACCGGAAAGCAGGCGTTTTCCGCCGCAGTCCCCGGGCTGTCGCTTCAGGGCGAGCTGGCTCTGACCCGCGAGCTTTATAAGACGAATGACCCTGCATACACCGTTCTGGTTTTGGAGCCTTACAACTTCGATACCGTCAAGGAAGATCCGAACGCCCAATATAAGCTGATGCCCTTTCTCAGCGACATGGGCAACCGATTCGATTACTATCTGGATGTCTGCCGCGAGGACGGCAAGTATCTCGACCGGCTGCTGATGTTCCGCGAATTCGGCGTCGAGTCGCTTGCCGATATCCGCAAGACGGTCGGACTTCATATGAATGCGCAAAAGACCTATGCGCGTCTTCGCCCGACGATGGACGGCACGGTCTCCTACGCGGGCAGCGGCTTCCTGCGCCATACCAGCGGCAAAAGCGCGGAAACGCTCATCCGCGAAACCGTCCTGCGCGAGAAAGACCCCGGCTATGATTACGAAATCTATGACGCATCCAAATCCCTGCTGACGCGCTACAAGGCGCTCTGTGAGGAAAAGGGAAGCCGGCTCGTCGTGATGCTCTTTCCGAATCTGACGGCGCACGCGCTGGCTGAGCCGGGCTTCCTGCCCTATGGCGAAAGCCTGATGAAGTTCTGTCGGGAAAGCGGCATCCCCTGCTTCAACTTCCAGTATGCCAAAGCCGAATTCATGGAGAACCTTGACGGTTACTATTACGACCTCTATCACATGAACGGCACCGGCGCGGATCTTTTCAGCGAGGCGTTTTCGCGCTTCTTCAACGCCTATGCTGCCGGCGAGGACGTCAGCAGCTGGTTCTACGAAAACAGCGCGGACTATCTGGCGTCCATCGACCGCATCACCAATGTCTGGCTGAGCGTCGGTGAAAACGAATGGATTGCGGACTGCAACCGCGGCACGCTCGTCACGCCGCTGTATCGTTTCGCCGCCGTTTATGCGGACGGAAGCGAAACGCTCCTGCGCGATTACAGCGAAGACGGCGTTTTCTCCGCCGAAAGCATTCCGGAGGGCGCGACGCTCAAGGTTTACGCCGTCCCACAGGGACAGGAGGACGCCGAGCCGGTCTGGTATATTGTTTCCGAGCGTTCGCCGAGGCTGTCCGGCTCTTGAACAATGTGCGGCAATCGGGTATAATAGAATAACGCAAAGCGGGACGCGCTTATCGTGCGTTCCGCTTGTTTTATGTGAATGACAGCAAGAGGATAACATCATGAAAACCCTGATCTTAGACTATATGGAAGCGACGGCGGCGCGTCTGCCGGAAAAGACCGCCTTTGCGGACGAAAACTCGTCCGTCACGTTCAGCGCACTCGTTGCCCGTGCGAAAGCAGTCGCCAGCGCGCTGTGCGGCTATGTGCCGCCCAGAAGCGTCATCGGCTTTTACATGGACAAGGGCGTCGATACCGCCATCGGCTTCATGGGCGCGGTCTATGCGGGCTGTGCCTATTCGCTGCTCAACCTGCGCCATCCCGCCGCACGCATCCGTGCGATGCTGGAAACGCTGGATACGCCGATTGTCGTAACGGACAGGGCGCATCTTTCCCAGCTGGAGACGCTTGAAGCACCCGTGCGCATTCTGCTCATCGAGGATTTGCAGACGACTGCCCCTGATGAAGCCGCGCTTTCGCGGATTCGCGCAGGCATGATCGACGCCGACCCGCTGTATGTCAACTTTACCAGCGGCTCGACCGGCACGCCCAAGGGCGTCGTCGTCTGCCATCGCAACGTCTGCGACTTCATCCCCTGCTTTACGGAAACCTTCTCCATCGGCGAGGCGGACGTGCTTGCCAACCAGGCGCCTTTCGACTTTGACGTTTCGGTCAAGGATATTTACAGCGGACTGTTCACCGGCGCGACGGTTGAAATCGTTCCGACGGCGTATTTCACCAACCCGACCAAGCTGATGGACTTCCTCTGCGACAGGCAGACGACCGTCATGGTTTGGGCAGTCAGTGCGCTGTGCTTCCTGACGACGATGAACGCGCTCGCCTACAAGACGCCCGACAAGCTCCGCGCCATCCTCTTTTCGGGCGAGGTGATGCCCATCAAGCATCTGCATAAGCTGCAAAAGTATCTGCCGAATGTGCAGTATGTCAACCTCTACGGCCCGACAGAAATCACCTGCAACTGCACCTATTACGTCGTGGATCGGGATTTTGCGGAAAACGAAAGCCTGCCCATCGGCGTGCCGTTTGCCAACGAGCGCATCCTGCTGCTCAAGCCGGACGGCGGCGAGGAAGCCGCGCCCGGTGAAATCGGCGAGCTTTGCGTCAGCGGAACTTCCGTCGCGCTGGGCTATTACAAAGACCCCGAGCGCACCGCCGCCAGCTTTACCCAAAACCCGCTCAACCATGCTTACATCGAGCCGATTTACCGCACGGGCGACCTTGTGAAGCTCAATGAGCGCGGCGAAATGGTGTATGTTTCCCGAAAGGATTTCCAGATCAAGCACATGGGTCACCGCATCGAGCTGAGCGAAATCGAGGTGCAGATGACGGCAGTTTCCGGCGTTGACCGTGCGCTCTGCGCCTATCTGGAGGACAAGGGCAAGATTCTCGCCTTCTATACCGGCTCGGCAGAGAAAAACGACATCGTTGCCGCGCTCCGCGAACTTCTGCCCGCCTATATGATTCCGAATCTGTTCATGCAGGTGGACGCCATGCCGCTGAACAAAAACGGCAAAATCGACCGCGCCGCGCTGCTAGCGCAGTACGCCGCCGCGAAAGCCGCCAAAAAGGAGAGCCGCCATGGATAATCAACAGCTTGCCGCCATTGCCGGGCGTTTCGGCACGCCGTGCTTCGTCTTTGACGAAACCGCGCTGGAAAAGCGCATGCGTGCCGTGCGGGAGATGCTCGCGCCGAGCGTCGCGCTCTGCTATTCGATTAAGGCGAACCCGTTCCTCATCCCCGCCATGCGCAGTCTCGTCGGCACGCTCGAGGTTTGCAGCCCCGGCGAGCTGGAAATCTGCATGAAGCAGGGCGTCGCGCCCGACACCATCCTCTTTTCCGGCGTAAACAAGACACGCGAGGATATCGAGCGGGCGATGGACTGCGGCGTGACGCGGTTCACCTGCGAATCCCCCCTGCATATCCGCCTCATCGACGAAGCAGCGCAGAAGCGCGGCAGAATCTATCCCGTTCTTCTGCGGCTGACAGCCGGTTCTCAGTTCGGCATGGACGAGCGCGACTTTTTTGCCGCGCTGAATCATCGGGCGGACACGCCGGGCATCCGCATCGAAGGCATCCACTACTTCTCCGGCACTCAGCGCAAAAAGCTCGATGGTCAGCGCAAGGAGCTGGCGATGCTCGCCGAGCTGGTATCGCGGCTGAAAGCGGAATACGGCTTTGAAGCCGTCCGCGTCGAATACGGTCCCGGGCTGTATTTCCCCTATTTCAACCACGAGGATCACAGCGACACCCTCGCGCCCCTGCGTGAGCTTGCGCCGGATTTGGAAGCTCTGGCATCGGTCTGCGAGCTGACTATCGAGATGGGACGCTTCTTCGCCTCCGAATGCGGAACCTACCTGACGCGCGTTGTCGATACGAAGGCGAACTGCGGCACGTCCTATGCGATTGTGGACGGCGGCATCCACCACGTCAACTATCTGGGCGGCAACATGGGCATGCGCGCGCCCATCATCGCGCACATTCCCGAGCGGGAAGGCGCAGAGCCTGCGCCGTGGGCGTTATGCGGCAGCCTTTGCACGACGGCTGACGTGCTGGTTCGCAAAGCAGAATTCGCCGGGCTTGAGCAGGGCGACCTGCTGGCGTTTCAGAACATCGGCGCATACTCCGTGACGGAAGGACCCGCGCTGTTCCTGAGCCGAGCCATGCCGCGCATCGTTCTGCACAGCGCGGAAGGCGACCGACTCGCGCGCGATACCGTCCAGAGCTGGGTGCTGAACTGCGAAGGGGAACGTTGAGAACCGTTGAGGGCGTTGTCCTCGAACTTCCGACTTTGTTTTCTGCACCCCGACTGCGCTGTCGCTTTGCAATAGCTGACCAAACATGGATTCCGCTCAGGTTTTGCGATTTGTCGCGAAGCGGAAAATCCAAGAACCTAAAAACATAAAAGGAGAAATCACCATGAAAGACACCATTCTGGATATCCTCTCTGAAATCGTTGAGGACGTAGACTTTGACACCTGCACGACCCTGATTGACGACGGCATTCTCTCCTCGCTGGATATCATCCAGCTCATCGGCGCGCTGAACGACGAGTTCGACCTGTCCATCCCCGCGACCGAGATCGTTCCGGAGAACTTCAACAGCGTGGACGCGATGGTTGCGATGGTCGCGCGCCTTTCCGAGGAGTAAGAGGGCGAGCATATGCAGCAGGAAGTAGCACAGTTTCTCGATTTTGCCGCCCATTCCCCGACGGTGTTTCAGGCGACCGAGCAGGCTTGCCAAATGCTTGAGGAAGCGGGCTTCTCCCGCCTTGCCGAGCATGAGGCATGGAACATCGTCCCCGGCGGACGCTACTATGTCACGCGCAACCGTTCGGCGCTCATTGCCTTCTCCGTTCCGGAAAAGGGCGCGGCGCACTGCCAAATCGTCGCCAGCCACGGCGATTCCCCGACCTTTAAGCTCAAGCCGAAGGCGGAGAGCGAATCCGCGGGGGCTTATGTCCGCCTGAATGTCGAGCGTTACGGCGGCATGATTCTGACCACATGGCTTGATAAGCCGCTCTCCATTGCGGGGCGTGCGCTCGTCCGCGAAAACGGAAAGCTCGTGACCAAGCTCATCGACCTTAACCGCGATGCGC
The DNA here is from genome assembly GCA_900548125.1 of uncultured Eubacteriales bacterium. Lineage (GTDB taxonomy): Bacteria > Bacillota > Clostridia > Christensenellales > Aristaeellaceae > Ventricola. The sequence goes on along the minus strand of URJN01000018.1, from coordinate 5,903 downwards.
TGCTCATCCCCAACATGCCGATTCACTTCAACCGCGATATCAACAACGGCTATGCGTATAACCCGCAGGTCGATATGCTCCCCATTTTCGGCGATTTGAGCGCCAAGGGTGCGCTTGCGTCGGAAGTCGCGGCGAAAGCCGGCGTTAAGGTAGAGGATGTCGTCGCCTGCGATCTGTTCCTCTATAACCGCACGCCCGCAAGCGTCTGGGGTGCGCATGAGGAATTCTTCTCCTGCCCGCGCATCGACGATTTGGAGTGTGCCTACACTTCTCTGGCGGCGTTCATCGCCGCGCCTGCCCAAGCGCACATCAACGTCTGCGCCATCTTCGACAACGAAGAAGTCGGCAGCCTGTCCAAGCAGGGCGCAGATTCCACGCTGCTTGAGGACGTGCTGACGCGCGCGCTGTCCGCGCTGGGCATGTCGGACGGCGAAATCCGCGCCGCCATGAGCGCGAGCTTCATGGTTTCCGCCGACAACGCGCACGCCGTCCATCCCAATCATCCCGAAAAATACGACGATCAGAACCGCACATTCATGAACGGCGGCGTAGTCATCAAGCATAACGCCAACCAGAAATACACGACCGACGCGGTTTCCGATGCCATTTTTGCGGAAATCTGCGCGAAGGCGGGCGTTCCCGTTCAGCATTTCGCCAACCGTTCGGATATTTTGGGCGGCTCGACGCTGGGCAACCTTTCCAACGCGCATCTGTCCATGAACACCGTGGATATCGGTCTGGCTCAGCTCGCCATGCACTCCAGCTACGAAACCGCAGGCTGCGCGGATGTTTCGTATATGATTCGCGCACTGAACACATTCTATCAGACGAATATCGTGACCGAAGCGGACGGCACGTATCAGCTGCTTTGATTCTCTTCCTGCTCGCGCTTTCTGCGTTCTTCGTTCTCCTGCCATCGATCTGCGCGCGCGGATACCCGACAGAGCGCAAGCGTCAGCAGCAGAACCAGCGCGATGCACAGCGTGATGATGAATCCCACAATCATCTTTTTCACCCCCTCGTACTATCCTATCCGAAAACACGCCGTCCGTTGCATGCCAATCAGCGGAAGGCGTGTTTTTTGCTCACAGGCGCAGCTTTATCGTTTGGCAGGCTCCTGCGGAAACGCGGGCAGGAGCAAATCCGCGTTTTTGATGGATGTCAAATTCAAATATTCAAAATAGCGGCACATGCCCGCTTGATTTTTCCTTTTCATGCATGTATAATGATGCCGTTATTGCATGTATTCTCTCATCTGCATCATCCACACGAAAGGACGGCACCGTTATGAACCGTGACGAACTCGAAAAACGCAACGTTGGTGAAAACCTCGATTCCCTGATGAACCTCGATCCGCGGGGCTACGGCGTCTGCCGCATCCTTTATGCGGGCAGCCGCAAGGAGACCGGCGAGCCGCTGACCATGCACGCCGCGCAGAAGCTCACAGATACGGTCAAGCCCGGCGATTTGGTCTATATCCTGACCGGATTCGTTCTTCTTCCGCATAAAGTGCCGGAGATGGACGGCATGGTTTCCTCCATGCTGTTCGCCCGCGCGCTTGTGCTTGCCTTTGACGCCAAGCCCATCATCATCTGTCCGGAGGACAGCGTGCAGGCGATTCGCAGCTGCGCGTGCGTCGTTGGTCTGCACGTCTATGAAGATATCGACACAGTGCGCGAAATGCCGATGAGCATGGGCGTCATCAGCTTCCCGAAGGATTTGGCGCAGGCTCCCGCCGCCGTCAAGACCCTGCTTGCCCACGGCACGCCCGCCGCGGCGGTTTCCATCGAGGCTCCCGGCGCGAACGAGCTTGGGGTCTATCATAACGCGGGCGGCAAGGACGTTTCCGCGCTGGAAGCCAAAACCGACCTGCTCTGGGCAAAGCTGCGCGAGATGAACGTCCCGACCGTTTCGATTGGCGATTTGGGCAACGAAATCGGCATGGGCAGGATTGCCGAGCATATCCGCACCTATGTGCCTTTTACGGATAAGGGCGAATGCTCCTGCTGCTGCCGGGGCGGTATTCTGGCAGCCAGCACGACGGACTGCATCATCACCGCAACCTGTTCGGACTGGGGCTGCTACGGTCTGATGGCTGCCATCGCGTATCTGAAGCGCGATATCGACATTCTCCAGACCGAAGAAATGGAAGCCGAGCTGATGCGCGCCGCCGCCCGCTGCGGGCTGATTGACATGACAGGCTCTCTCCTGCCGGGCATCGACGGATTTGACACGAAGCTAAACGTTTCCATCCTCAGCCTGATGCGCCAATGCACGGACTACGCCCTGCGCTATTCGCATAACTCGGAGCGTTGGTTCGCGCCGGTTCTTGAAAAGAAGTTCTTTGATTAAGGAGGCACGCTGTCATGGAGCTGCACCCCGTCGGCGTCAGCGGCATTCTCGCCGTATTGGGTGACGCCATCAGCGAGGAAACCGGTGCGCGTGTCGCCGCCCTTTCCGCCGCCGTGCGCGATGCGCATATATCGGGCGTCACGGAAATGATTCCCGCCTACGCTTCGCTTCTCATCAAATATGATCCGTTTCTGACGGATTACGCCGCGCTCGCAGACCGTTTGCGTGAGCTTGAGCGGCATATCTCCTCCTCCGCCGCGCAGGAGGGGCGCATTGTCGATATTCCCGTTTGCTACGGCGGCAAATACGGTGAGGATCTGCCCTTTGTCGCCCGCCACGCGGGGCTGAGCGAAAAGGACGTCATCGCGCTGCACGTCGGCAGAACCTACCGCATCTATATGCTCGGCTTTCTGCCCGGCTTTCCGTATCTGGGCGGGCTGGATTCGCGCCTGTTTACCCCGCGGCTGGATACGCCGCGCACAAGCATCCCCGCCGGTTCCGTCGGCATCGGCGGTCAGCAGACGGGCATCTACCCGATGGAATCCCCCGGCGGCTGGCAGTTGATTGGGCGCACGCCGCTGACGCTCTTTTCACCGTCTCAGCCCCTGCCGTATGCGGCGGGCGACCGCATCCGGTTCGTGCCCATCGACGAGGGCGAATTCGAGACGATTCGCCGAAAAGAGGAGGCGCGTGTGCATGGCGCTTAAAATTGTTTTCCCCGGGCCGCTGACCACCGTTCAGGATTTCGGCCGTCTGGGGCATCAGGCGGAGGGTTTTCCCGAGTGCGGCGCGTGCGACAAGTATTCCCTCGCGCTTGCCAATCTGCTGGCAGGCAACGGAAGCGCGCCGAACATGGCAGGGCTTGAATATACGCTCGCCGGCCCGACCGTTCAGGCGGACGATTATACGCTTGTCGCGCTGGCGGGCGGCGTTTCCCGCCCCAAGGTCAACGGTAAGGACGCGCCGATGTTTGCCCCCATTCTGCTCGCGCCGGGCGATACGCTGGAAATCGGCGCACTGGAAAGCGGTCTGCGCGGCTATCTGGCTCTGTTCGGCGGATTGGATATTCAGCCCGTCCTCGGAAGCCGTTCGACCGATTTAAAATGTCATATCGGCGGCATGGAAGGGCGTGCGCTCCGCGCAGGCGACGCATTGCCCGTTCTGTCCGCCTTCCGTCTGCCGCAGGAGCAGTACGCGCTCATGCAAAAGCACTTTACGCCTCTGGAGTCATGGATGCTTTCCACGCTCACGCCGCACGGCTACATCGGCGATGCCTCTCTGCCGCTTCTGCGCATCGTTCCCGGCCCGCAGGACGGCATGTTCACCGAACAGGCATTGCACGAATTCAGCCATTCGCTCTATACCGTCACGCCGGATTCCAACCGCATGGCAGCCAAGCTGAGCGGCACGGCGGTAGAAGCCAAGAACGGCGTCGATATCCTTTCGGACGGCATTGTCGAAGGCTCTGTACAGATTTCGGCAAACGGTCAGCCTATCGTCATGCTTGCCGACCATCAGTCCACCGGCGGCTATGCCAAAATCGGCACGGTCATCAGCTGCGATATTCCCGCGATGGCGCAGGTGCGCCCCGGGCAGAGCGTCGGCTTCCGGTTTGTGACGGTAGAGGAAGGCATCGCCGCCTGCAAGCGCGAAAAAGAAAAATGGAATCAGTTCAAGGAGCAGTTTTATGGAGAATAATTTCGCTCAGATGTCCCCGGCGCAGGTGCGTGCGCTCATCCGCGCGGGCAAAATCACACAGCCGACGACCGGCATGTGCGACGGCTATGCGCAGGGCAATCTCGTCGTCCTGCCCAAAGAGCTGGCATGGGATTTTCTGCTCTTTTGCCAGCGCAACCCCAAATCCTGTCCGTTGCTGGAGGTCGCGGACGCCGGCAGCCGAACCTTCCCCGTATTCGGCGCGGGAAGCGATATCGCGCGCGACATTCCGAAATACCGCGTCTATGAAAACGGCGTAATGACGGGGGAATATACCGATGTTTCCAGATTCTTTGACGAGCCGGGGCGTGAGCTGGTCAGTTTTCTGATTGGGTGCAGCTTTTCGTTTGAAAGCGCGCTGCTGGAGGCGGGCGTGCCCGTGCGCCAAATCGAAGAAGGCGTCAATGTGCCGATGTACAACACGAACATCCCCTGCGCGAGCGCGGGCGTATTCTCCGGCAACATGGTCGTGAGCATGCGCCCCATTCCGCACGAGCTTGTGCCCGCCGCAGTCGCGATTACGGCGCAGATGCCGCGTGTTCACGGCATGCCGATTCAAATCGGCTATCCGGAGCATATCGGCATTCACGACCTTGCGCATCCGGACTACGGCGACGCGGTGACCATTCGTGAGAACGAAGTTCCCGTATTCTGGCCCTGCGGCGTGACTCCGCAGGCGGTCGTCATGCACTCCAAGCCGCCGTTTGTCATCACGCACGCGCCGGGACACATGTTCATCACGGACGTAAAGAACGCCGTCTTGAAGCTGTAATAAAACGATGGGCTGCCGCCCATACCTGCCTGAGGGACTTCATCCCTCAGATTCTCCTCTTCACTTCGCTGCATACCGCGAAGCGGTAAGCGGAAGGTGTCGGGAACTCAGTTCCTGACCGGAGTTTGAGGCGGAGCCTCAATCGTTCCCCAATCGTTCCCCAAGGAGGTAGACCTATGATTTCTGTTGATTTGAACTGCGACCTCGGCGAGAGCTTTGGCGCATATACCATCGGCATGGATGAAGCCGTGATTCCGCTCATCACCTCTGCCAACGTTGCCTGCGGCTACCACGCGGGCGATCCACTCGTGATGGCGCAGACTGTCGAACGCTGCCGCGCGGCAGGCGTACACGTCGGCGCACATCCCGGCTTTCCCGATCTGATGGGTTTTGGACGCCGCAACATGAACGTATCGCCCGCAGAAGCCAAGGCATATATCCAATACCAGCTCGGCGCGCTTCTTGCGTTCTGCCGCGCATCCGGCGTCAGCATGCACCACGTCAAGCCGCACGGCGCGCTGTACAACATGGCGGCAAAGGACGAGAAGCTCGCCCGCGCCATCGTCGAGGGCATCTGCGAGGTGGATGACCGTCTGACCCTGCTTGCGCTCAGCGGAAGCGAGATGCTCCTTGCCGCCGAAAAAGCGGGGCTTTGCGCCGCCAGCGAGGTCTTTGCCGACCGCGCTTATCAGGCAAACGGAACGCTTGTGCCGCGCAGTCAGCCCGGCGCGATGATTACCGACGAAAACGAAGCGATTGCCCGCGTTGTGCGCATGGTCACGGAGGGCGTTGTCACGTCCATCGACGGCATTGACGTGCCGCTCCGCGCGGATTCCATCTGCGTCCACGGCGACGGCGAAAAGGCACTGCTCTTTGTGCAGAAAATCCGCGCCGCGCTGGAAGAAAAGGGCGTTGCGCTGAAAGCACTGTAAAAGCGGGCTAACCCCGTCTGTGCTTCCGCCCAAGCCTGAAAAGAGCAAAAGTTCTGCACACGTGCTCAAACTTTTTTCCTGTATACCAAATCAGCCCCGCAGTCGGCACACAGCCGAATCTGCGGGGCTTT